>NZ_CAWQNB010000039.1:0-226100 GCF_963896135.1 Proteus sp. G2609
ATTGGGTCTTAACTGGAATTTAAAGGCTTGTAGACGTTTCATATTACCTATTATACTTTGGTCCATGAAAAATGAAACTAATATTCGCCTTGGCAGACATTGTGTATTCCTGATACACGTCCATTTGGTCTTTGTCATAAAATACAGGCGAAAAATATTTGATCAGGATGCCATTGAAAAATTGCGAGGCTACTTTGCCAGTGTTTGTGCTGATTTTAATGTTGAACTGGTTGAAATGGATGGGGAACGGGATCACGTTCATTTACTGATTAATTACCCGCCAAAACTGGCGATATCTAATCTGGTTAACAGCCTTAAAGGGGTATCGAGTCGATTACTTCGACGTGATCGTCCTGATATTGCCCAACATTATTACTACAAGGGGGTTCTTTGGTCGCCGAGTTATTTCGCGGGGAGTTGTGGTGGCGCACCAATATCCATTATCCGCCAGTACATTGAGCAACAGGAAACACCGAGTTAGTTAAAAAACCGCGCCTTATATCCCCGACCTGAAGGACGGGGTTTTACGGTGCTTTGGATAAAACGACAAAAAAGAAGCCAGTGCAAATAATGTACTGGCCTCTTTTTTTAATTACGGTCAATTTAAATCATGGTGAAAAACGCAATGGGGATTATGCTTCTTCTTCACCACGGTATTTATCTGCAGTCTCTTTTAATAACTTCTGCAATTCACCGCGCTGATACATTTCTAAGATAATGTCACAACCACCGACTAATTCACCATCCACCCATAACTGTGGGAAAGTTGGCCAATGAGCATATTTTGGTAGCTCTGCACGAATATCAGGGTTTTGCAAAATATCGACATAAGCAAAACGCTCACCACAAGCAGAAATCGCTTGAACGGCTTGTGCAGAAAATCCACAGCTTGGTAATTTTGGTGATCCTTTCATGTATAACAGGATGGGATTTTCTTTGATTTGGCGTTCAATTTTTTCGATAGTCGTCATTTATTAAGTCCTTACAACCTTTTTATATTCAGTATGTTTTATATTGAGGAAAACATGAAAGAAGAATACCACTTTATATAAGAAAGCTCTATATAAGTTTAGTTATGTATCTAAATCAATAAATTACGGATAAATTACTCTATAATTGATGAGAAAACATACGACAAGGCATGACGATCTGAGGACAAATAAAATAAGATTAATGTTGGCTTAGCGAAAAATGCCGTAAACCCTCGCCCAATGTGAAGTACCCCCATAAAAAACACCTAAATAAACGCATAAAAGCACAACACTATTTCCTAGAAGGAATAAATATTATTTATCACGTAAATAAGTGGTTTGGACTAGATTTTCTAGTAATACTTCATTTTTAATCACCTTGAAATTTAATGGCTGTTTTAGCTCGCCAAATAAAGGTGTTCCACCGCCAAGTAAGATCGGAAAGCGGGTGATAATCATTTGATCTATTAAATCTTCATTTAGAAAACTTTGAACTGTCACACCGCCATCAATATAAAGTTCATTAAATCCCTTAGCATTCAATTCGGTAATAATATCTTGCAATTCACCTTTAACTAAAAATACTTTTCCGTTATAACCATTTGGAACAGTTGTCATAGAATTACTCAGTACAAACACGGGCTTTGTGTAAGGCCAATCACAATTAAAACTCAGTATCGTGTCTAGCGTATTACGTCCCATAACTAACGCATCAATTTTCTCCATTAAAGTGATAAAACCTGTATCAATATTATTTGGATTTGGTATTGAATATAACCAATCGAGCTTGCCTTGCCTATCTGCAATATAACCATCTAAGCTAGTTGCAATAAATACAATATTTGCCATAAATATCTCATCAAATTCTTTGTAATTGAATAAATCCAAACTATTACTTACAATAATTCTACAGTATAGAATTATTGTAAGCTTATTGGAGTTATTAGATGAATGTCAATGAAAAAAAACGAGGAAGACCCGCAAGAGCACATTCACAGCTAAGCGCTGATGCTATTTTAAACAAAGCCAAGATTTTGATGCAAAACGACGGAAAAGTGCCTAGTATCCGATCGTTAGCAACACAATTAAATGTAGATCCCATGGCAATCTACCACTACTTCAAAAATAAAAATTCACTGCTAGAGACACTAGCTACGTCACTTACAGAAGAGATCTATATTCCTCAAGCATATTCTGACTGGAAAGAAGAATTAAAATATTTATGTGTCAGTTACGTTGAAATATTATGTAAATATAAAGGATTACTGAATATTATACTGACTATGTCATTACAAGGTCCTGCTCAAATATTTGCCAAACGATATAAAATTATCATCTCGCCTTTAGCTCTTCCTAAAAAAGTCGAAGAAGATAGCCTAAATTTAATCGCTGATTATTTGCACGGTTTTACTATTTCAATCAGTTGTAATCCAGACAAAGGTATTATTAAAAATGAAATGATGTATGGTCCATTAGAGCTAATCTGTCATTCATTAGGAATGACCAAAATGTAACGACAAGATGCCAATATTCACATATAGCGCAATGATTACAGTAAAGAACACCAGATAATGTTTTAGTCGACGGATATCTGATGTCCCTGATCACACAAATTTTCAACGTCAATATCAATATCTCGTTAAATTGGATATTGATAAATTTCGTTATTTAATAGGCTTAACAATAATATCCCAACCTGTAGTACCTGAAGCGTGGTAATAATAACCGGCTTTTAATTGCTCTGGTTTTTTACTTGGCCCTTCAGCAACTAAAGTAGATTTCGTTGAGTTATTATCAATACGAATTACACCACCGCGAATACGATCTAATTCATTACCATTGAACAAGGTAATTTGTGGTGAGAAATGCGCATCACTTAAATCAATATGAATAAAAGTGTGCCCTGCATCATAAGCGGCTTTTAATTCTTTATCCGTAATGTCTTTACCATTCTCAAAGGGTAAATCAAAAAATGCTTTTGGATCAATTTTAGCAGTCATAAATACTCCTTTTTATGAATAAACATCAATTGTTAGTTCAATTTAAATTATAGATCATAATTAAGCATTCGGATAAATATCCTGCTCACGCTCTGTGATATATATATAAATTATTTATATATTCAATAAATTAACGTACCTATCTTTTGTTTTGCTTTTATTCAATAGAGATAAAACAATAAGTAAAATTAACTAATTATCTATATATATAAAAATGAGATGTTATTTCTCATAGGGATCTGCCATTATCATGGTTTCGTCAAAACTCGCTTATTTAAACTTATGAGTATTTAGTAATGGAAATGATTTTACTGTTTCTGATTGTGGGATGTATTACTGGATTTTTTGCCGGATTGTTAGGAATTGGTGGTGGAGCCATTATTGTTCCTATTGTGATGTATGTTGTTAGCCAACAAGCTATCCCTGCAGATATGGTAATGAAAATCGCCCTCTCAACCTCTTTTTCTGTCATTATATTTTCTACCGCCTCTTCTGCTTATTCGCATAATAAACATAAAGCGATTTTATGGTCACAATTTCCGCTCCTCGCTGTAGGCACTCTTCTCGGTATGCTAGTTGGGACATTCCTAGTACAAAAACTCTCAAATACCCTATTGCAAATTATCTTTTGTATTTTTATGGCCTATACCATATATGGATTACTGACCAAGAAAAAAGAAGCTGAACGTGTTGAGAATGCCCAAGATCCGGTTGTTTCAAAACCAGCACTGACAACCGGTGGTAGCTTAGTGGGTTTTATTTCAAGTTTTATTGGTATAGCTGGTGGCACCATAACAATACCGCTATTAAGCCACTGGGGGTTTAATACCCGTAAATGTATTGCAACATCATCAATGCTAGGTGTGATTATCGCCACTATTGGGACTGTTATGGGGATCGTTTATGGTTGGCAACAAACTGAATTAGCAGACTATTATTTAGGCTTTGTCTATCTACCTGCTTTTATTGGTATTAGTATTACCAGTATACTTACAGCCCCTATCGGCGTAAAAGTTGCCTATAAACTACCTATTGCCAGAGTACGCCAAATATTTGCCCTATTCTTATTAATCGTCATGGCTAAAATGTTATATACCCTGATATTGGGATAGTGTTTTAACACTTTACCTCTATCTTAGTGAGAGATACTCTTATCAATATAACTAATCTATATGTTCTATACTAATAGATAAAAGATATTTAGCTGTTATTTCAATGAATTTTTGTTAAAATAATTAGCAAAATAGTAACAACTTAGTGAGTTCATTTGCCTCATTTTATCAATTCAGTTGAATTAGATGGAATGGTTTAAGGCACAAAACCCGAAAATGATAGGATAAAGGAGTACGCAATGTCTTTCGAATTACCAAAATTACCTTATGCGTTAGATGCTCTTGAGCCACATATCTCTAAAGAAACATTAGAATACCACTACGGCAAACACCACCAAACTTACGTAACCAACTTAAATAACTTGGTTAAAGGTACTGATTTAGAAAATAAATCTTTAGAAGAGCTCATCAAAACTACTGAAGGTGGTATTTTCAATAATGCTGCTCAAGTTTGGAACCATACATTCTACTGGAATTGTTTAGCACCAAACGCAGGCGGTGCACCAACAGGTAAAATTGCAGAAGCAATCAATAAAGCGTTTGGCTCTTTTGAAGAGTTCAAAAAACAATTTAATGATGCAGCTGCAAAAAACTTTGGTTCAGGTTGGACTTGGTTAGTGAAAAAAGCAGATGGCTCATTAGCCATTGTTAATACATCTAACGCTGCAACACCTGTTTCTGGCGAAGATAAACCACTGTTAACTGTTGACGTCTGGGAGCACGCTTACTACATCGACTATCGTAATGCACGTGTGAAATATTTAGAAGAGTTCTGGGCACTGGTTAACTGGTCATTTGTTGAAGCAAATCTTGCTTAATTGACTGTTTCAGAGATGGGAAAACCATTTTTGATAATCTAATAACAAAGGGCCTAGTGCCCTTTGTTATATTGATATATTTGATTGCTCACTTTGGATAGCTAAAATTTAAGCAATTAACAATCAAAACAATAAACTTGCATATATTACGATCATAACCAGTGCTGCTACTGCGGTACTTAAACCAAATTTCAGATCCGTATCCATCTATTTCTCCCTCAAAATGATTATAATACTCAGATTAAACCATAATCTTGTCATGGTTAATTATTATTACATATCAAGTTTTGCTAAAATAGCGACTAGAGCACAATTTATAACATTGATTAATACTTTCACTTTTGAGCTAGATCATACAAAATTCACAGCTAATCGCTAAATTATTGCCAGTGTTTGCCCTATATATGACTATACTGGCAGTTAAACCATAAAATGAATTAAAAGAGACCAATGAAGGTCAGGAGTTTTCCACACCATGGCAACAATAAAAGACGTGGCAAAACGCGCAGGCGTATCAACCACGACTGTTTCTCATGTGATCAACAAAACTCGTTTTGTTGCTGAGAACACAAGAGCGGCAGTTTGGGCTGCGATAAAAGAATTAAATTATTCGCCAAGTGCTGTCGCACGTAGTTTAAAAGTCAATCACACTAAATCTATTGGTTTATTAGCCACGTCCAGTGAAGCACCTTACTTTGCTGAAGTGATTGAAGCTGTTGAAAATAGTTGTTATAGCAAAGGCTACACGCTAATTTTATGTAATTCACATAATAATCTTGATAAACAAAAAGCTTATTTAGCTATGTTGGCACAAAAACGTGTTGATGGTTTATTAGTCATGTGTTCAGAATATCCCGATCATCTTCTTTCTCTCTTAGAAGGTTATCGTAATATTCCGATGGTCGTCATGGACTGGGGAAAAGCCCGTGGTGACTTTACTGATACCATTATTGATAACGCATTCCATGGTGGCTATATAGCCGGTCGTTATCTTATTGAACGAGGTCATCGTGATATTGGTATTATCCCCGGCCCTCTAGAGCGAAATACCGGAGGCGGTCGTTTACAGGGCTTTTTAAAAGCCATGGAAGAAGCGAAAATTACGGTAAAAGAAGAGTGGATTGTACAAGGTGACTTTGAACCTGAATCTGGTTACAAAGCCATGACCCAAATGCTCAATCAAAAGCAACGCCCTACTGCCGTATTTTGTGGCGGTGATGTTATGGCGATGGGGGCAATATGTGCAGCTGATGAATTAGGATTACGTGTTCCTGCCGATATTTCCATTGTCGGCTACGACAATATCCGTAATGCACGCTATTTCACACCAGCTTTAACCACGGTTCACCAGCCGAAAGAGCGTTTAGGACAAATGGCTTTTTCCATGTTACTCGACCGTATTGTGAATAAACGCGAGGATGCACAAACTATCGAAGTACACCCGCGTCTAGTAGAACGTCGCTCTGTTGCCGATGGTCCATTTATTGATTATCGTCGCTGATCCCCTTCATTAACGAAGCCATTCCTCATTTAAGGTTTGGCTATCGCCTAGATAATCTAATAGCCAAGTTAATGCCGGCGATTCGCTTTTATCAACCCATGTTAGACAGCACGGACTGTCTGGCAGGGGTTGTGCTAAGGTAAGGGTAACCAACTTACCTTGTTCGATTAATGGCTCCGCTCGGTGCCAAGGCACCATACCAACACATAATCCTGCTAATAAACACTCAAGCCCCATATCCCATGAAGGTACTATCATTCGGCGCTGATTATTTAATGCCCAAGTATCTCGTTTTGGTAAACTACGTGAGGTATCTTCTAAACATAAACTAGGATAAGGCCGTAACTCATCATCGGTTAATGGATGTGCCGCGCTTGCAAGAGGATGATCAGCATGACACACACATCGCCACGGCATAAAGCCCATATCTTTAAAACTATAACGTTCACCAATAGGTGAAGCTCTGGTGGCACCAATAGCCAAATCAACACGCCCGTTCACTAATGAATCCCAGACACCGTTAAAAACTTCAGGATAAACATAGAGTTCGATATCAGGAAAATGGCGATAAAAGTCCAGAATAAGTTGCTGTGTTCTAGCCGGTTTGACAATACCATCCACGGCAATGCTAAACTGCCCCCGCCAGCCATTTGAGACTTGCTGGCACATATGGCGAGTGTCATTCATTTTTTTGATAACAGAACGGGCTTCTTTAATAAAGATCTTACCCGCATCGGTTAATTCAACATCACGATGCCGGCGTTCAAACAAAGGAACGGCAAGCCATTCTTCTAATTGTCTCACGGTGTAACTCACCGCGGAGGGTACTCTGTGCAATTCTTGAGCGGCTGAGCTAAAACTCCCCGTTCTAGCGACAGCATCAACGACCTCTAGCGAGTATTCTGACCACATAATATTTATTCCTTTGAATTTTTTTCACAGCATTAACCAAATATTCCCGTTTCACAAGTAAAATCACTCTTAGCTACAATATATAAAATGTTTTACATCACATAACATAGAAAATTAAAATGACTTTAAAGAATTCCACACAATCAAAAACACCTTCTCTCTTTATGGTGTATCTCGCCTGCCTTAGTATGCTGGGCTATTTAGCTATCGATATGTATCTGCCTGCATTTGGTATGATGCAACGCGAATTATCAATCAGTGAAGGCGCAGTCAGTAACAGCTTAAGTATCTTTCTATTTGGCTTTGCTGTCGCTCAACTACTTTGGGGGCCACTCTCAGACAAATTGGGGCGTAAGCCTATTTTACTTATTGGGCTAAGTTTCTTCTCCCTAGGTTGTCTAGGTATGCTTTGGGTAGACAGTGCTGCCGGTTTACTAACCATGCGCTTCTTACAAGCCTTTGGCGTCTGCTCTGCAGCCGTTATTTGGCAAGCACTAGTGATAGACCGTTTTGATGAGTCTCGCGCTCAACACGTTTTCGCATCAATTATGCCATTGGTCGCCCTTTCCCCAGCCTTAGCGCCACTCATTGGTGCTTTTCTGTTAAACCACGGTGGCTGGCGCATGATCTTTATGTTGCTGATGGCAATTACTCTTGTATTAATGCTACCCACATTGATGCTAAAAAATATTAAACAAAAATCAGTTATTGATGCAGGCCCATCTACAGTATCATTTTTAACTTTGCTTAAGTCACCTATCTATGCTGGTAACGTATTAGTTTACGCGTCCTGTAGTGCGGGTTTCTTTGCTTGGTTAGCAGGCTCTCCGATTATCCTTGAGAAGATGGGTTATTCACCACAAGATATCGGCTTAAGCTATATTCCACAAACCATCGCATTTATGGTAGGTGGTTATGGTTGTCGCATTTTATTATCAAAGATGTCGGGTAAGACACTGTTACCTTTATTGTTAATTGGCTACGCAGTGAGCATGACAGCGTTGTTCTTAGTCGCCAAATATACACACCCAACATTAACAACAATTTTAATTCCATTTTGTATTATGGCTGTGATGAACGGTGCTTCTTATCCCATTGCTGTCTCTAATGCGCTATCAGCCTACCCGGAAGTGAGTGGTAAAGCTGCCGCATTGCAAAATGCGCTACAATTAGGTCTATGTAGTTTAGCAAGCTTTATTGTCTCAGCCTTTATTAGCCAACAGCCATTAATTAATACCACAGCGATTATGGCACTCACGGCTATTCCAATGGCGCTGGGTTACTTTATTCAACGTAATAAATCCGTTAGCAAACACACAGTTCAGGCGACAGAATAACGCCGCACCCTGCTTTTAGGAAAAATCTTAAAAAAGGCCATTTATATAAAATGGCCTTTTTATTTTCTAGAGAAAACCTATTTACATCTCTATACTTGTTCAAACGCTTAAGCGTTTTATTCATTTTTCTTTCGGATTTTGAGGCATTAAACAGATAATTTGCTGATTATGTCAGATTAGTTCTCTTAATAATTTTATTCATTCAATCTGTGTTGAATTCAATATTGTTTTAACTCTACCAATCTGCATTATCCTTTCTTGCTTCATGCCTCAAAACCCGCTTAGTTTACGCCGGAGAGTATATGAGTACATCTTGTGTAGAAGAAGGCCGAAAGACCTCCAATGATCCTTATCAACGGATCGCATCAGAGCTGCTCGCTCAAGCAGACATTCATATCAATGGTTCTGAACCTTATGATATCCAAGTGCATAATAAAGATTTTTATAAAAGAGTATTACAACAAGGCTCATTAGGTCTCGGTGAAAGCTATATGGATGGTTGGTGGGACTGCGAACGTCTTGATATATTCTTTCATAAAGTTTTACGAGCAGGTCTTGAAAATAAATTGCCAAGTAACTGGCGCGATATTTTAAAAATAGCCATGGCACGCATTTTTAATTTACAAACACAAAAAAGAGCGTGGATGGTGGGTAAAGAGCATTACGATTTAGGTAACGACCTCTTTACCGCAATGTTAGATCCTTATATGCAATATTCCTGTGGATATTGGAAGGATGCGGATAGCTTAGAAGTTGCTCAACAGCACAAACTCGACCTTATTTGCCGTAAGTTAGAGCTAAAACCAGGTATGACATTGCTCGATATTGGCTGTGGCTGGGGTGGTCTTGCTGCTTATGCTGCCAAAAACTATGGCGTTTCTGTTACAGGGGTGACCATCTCAGTTGAACAACAGAAATTAGCACAAGAGCGCTGTAAAGGTCTTGATGTCAATATCATCTTAGAAGATTACCGTGACTTAAACGAGCAGTTCGACCGTATCGTTTCTGTTGGTATGTTCGAGCATGTTGGCCCGAAAAACTATGCCACTTACTTTGATGTCGCTCGTCGTAATATCAAAGAAGATGGACTATTTTTATTACATACCATTGGTTCTAATCACAATAAAGTTAATGTCGATAGTTGGATAAGTAAATATATTTTCCCTAACGGTTGTTTGCCGTCTATTCAAAAAACCGCTGAGGCAATGGAAAATAAATTTGTTATGGAAGATTGGCATAATTTTGGTGCCGATTATGACAAAACCTTAATGGCATGGTATGAGCGTTTTTTAGCTAGCTGGCCTGAAATTGAATCTAACTATACACCTCGTTTTAAACGCATGTTTAGCTACTACTTGAATGCTTGTGCGGGTGCTTTCCGCGCCAGAGATATTCAGTTATGGCAAATTATGTTAAGCCCGAAAGGTAGAATAGGTGGATTACGCACACCTCGCTGATTTTTAGCTATCAATAGAGGTAAAAATCCCGTTTTCCATAGACTGAAAAACGGGATTTTTTAATTCTAGTCGTCTGATAACAGACTATATTATTTTTCGTTTTCTTCTTCGTGTGTTGCTTGAAGCTTAACCGTTAATGCTTGTTGCGCCATAACACGCTCTACGGTATCAACAATCGCCTGAGTTTGTGGATCTAACTCAATATTAACTTTATCCCCCAAACGCTTACGACCTAACGTCGTTCTATCGCGAGTCTCAGGGATCAGATGGACACAGAAACGATTATTAACCACATCACCAATAGTTAAACTAATACCATCAATGCCAATAAAACCTTTATGCAAAATATACTTCATCAATGTCTGATCAAAAATACGAAACCAGATCTGTAAGTTATTTTCTGAAGTAATAATTTTCGCAATTTCAGCCGTAGTGACAATATGACCAGACATCACATGACCACCAATTTCATCGCCATATTTGGCCGCTCGTTCAATATTAACTTCTGAACCAACCGTTAACTCGCCCAAATTAGTTAAGCGCAGCGTCTCTTTCACTAAATCGAAACTAATTTTATTGCCATCGATTTTTGTGACGGTTAGGCAACAACCATTGTTAGCGATCGAAGCTCCTGTTTCTAAGTTATTGACTAACTCGGAAGGTAATTCAATGATATGGGTACGGAAATCACCTTTATCTTCAATGGCAATAACACGTCCTTTTCCCTGAACAATACCTGTAAACATCTCACATCTCCTTGGACTGATAAGCGAGTTTATCTTAATTAATTTAGTGTAATCAGGATAACATAAGTGATATTACACAAAGGGATCATTATTGCCTTCTCCCCTTATGATGTTTGCCATCAAATATAACGTAAAACCACTTATTTACTTATCAAAATTCTGTGGTTGAAAAACGTCATATCTTTCATTGATAATTAAACATTTATCATTAGAATATGTTTGCTTAAGGATTATTTTACGCCATATTAACATGTGACGTTCTTTCCTCCCTTCCGTCTTATTATAATGAATAAAGGTGTATGCGTGCAGAAGTATATAAAAGAAGCGCGTAGCTTACTTGCTCTTGGTATCCCTGTTATCATCGCTCAATTCTCCCAAACTGCTATGGGAGTAGTTGATACCGTGATGGCAGGTGCTGTCAATGCCACAGAAATGTCTGCGGTTGCTGTAGGTACGTCGATTTGGTTGCCAACGATTTTATTAGGTCAAGGTATATTAATGGCATTGACCCCCATCGTTGCACAATTAAATGGTTCAGGACAACGAAAGCATATTGCTAATCGTACACAGCAAGGTTTTTGGCTTGCCACTTTTTTATCCATCATGGTCATTGCCATTCTTTATAACAGCCGTTTTATTATTGAAGCGCAACATGATATCGAGCCTGAGCTTGCAGAAAAAGCCATTGGATTTATTCATGCCATTATGTGGGGGGCTCCTGGTTGTCTCTATTATCAAGTGCTGAGAAGCCAATGTGAGGGATTATCAAAAACAAAACCAGGCATGATCATCGGCTTTATTGGATTATTAATTAACATTCCTGTTAACTACGCCTTTATTTACGGTAAATTTGGTGCCCCACAATTAGGTGGGATTGGTTGTGGTGTGGCAACCGCCTCTGTTTTTTGGGCGATGTTCTTAATGATGCGCTACTATGTGCGTCGAGCACCAACACAACGGGATGTTATGCCCAAAAAACGCCTAGTGTTACCTGAATTCCACACAATAAAACGTATTACATTGTTAGGGTTACCTGTAGGGTTAGCACTATTTTTTGAAGTAACACTGTTTGCTGTTGTGGCATTATTAGTCTCACCATTAGGTGTAACGGCTGTTGCAAGTCACCAGATAGCCCTTAATTTTAGCTCATTAATGTTTATGTTCCCTCTTTCCTTGGGAATAGCTGCAACAATTCGTGTGGGTTATAACCTTGGGCAACGTTCTACAGAGCAAGCTCGTACTTCAGCCATTACAGCCCTTGCTGTCGGATTAATGCTGGCAAGTTGTACCGCTATTTTCTCTATTATTTTTAGAGAAAAAATTGCTTTAATGTATAACGATAATATTGAAGTGGTGACATTAGCCTCTCATCTTATGTTATTCGCCGCACTTTATCAGTTGTCAGATTCCGTACAGGTTATTGGTTCAGGGGTATTACGGGGTTATAAAGATACTCGCTCTATCTTTTTTATTACCTTTATCGCTTATTGGGTAATTGGTTTGCCTTCCGGATATCTCTTGGGACGAACGGATTATATTGTTGAAGCAATGGGGCCTGCGGGGTTCTGGATTGGTTTTATTTTAGGTTTAACCGCTTCTGCAATTATGATGGGAACACGTATTTGGTGGATCCAGCGTCAATCTGATGAGGTTGTCTTATTACGCTCGGAGCGTTAATACTTCCATTAAAGCGTTATTTTTTGGCAAAGGAATGACACAAATATCAACAAATAGCTTTAAATACGAGCAGTTGAATACAAATTTGTGTTTTTCCTCTTGCCAGAAGCAAATCATCTCGCTAATATTCGTCTCCGTTGTCACCCAGAATAAAGAATGCGTCCATAGCTCAGTTGGTTAGAGCACCACCTTGACATGGTGGGGGTCGGTGGTTCGAGTCCACTTGGACGCACCATTTACTCTGAACAACATTTCAATACAGTGCGTCCATAGCTCAGTTGGTTAGAGCACCACCTTGACATGGTGGGGGTCGGTGGTTCGAGTCCACTTGGACGCACCATTTCTCTTTCTTAATTCTTGTTATATTTCGTGTTACCTCCCCTACACCACAACAAAATAATTACGCAAAATTTAATTGCGCAACAAAACGCTTAAAAAACAAGCAATCAGAGCCCTATTTTGATCACATCACTTAAATTTACCTTTTTTCGATTTTCTTCATGGAAATTAACCTCTATAATACAAAACATAATTTTGTTGAAAGGTTTCAGCGTATTGATTTACAGGCATCTTTAGAAAACAGAACAAATGAATCATGATAGACTATAATGTAAGATGTCTAGCAATCTTTTATACAAAATAGTGACAAAATTTTTATCATGTTGTTGGAGCCACTCACATGTTGCGCAACTTATTAGCTAGAAATGAATGCACTTATCGTGTTTCGCACTGTTAAGATGATTGATATAACCCAACAACATTAATCCTTATTCATCCATTACAATAGAATCATTAATAGACTGCCATGAAAAAGACAAAAATTGTTTGCACCATCGGGCCAAAAACCGAATCTGAAGAAAAACTGACTCAATTACTGGACGCAGGCATGAACGTAATGCGTCTAAACTTCTCTCACGGTGACTATGAAGAGCATGGCAACCGTATCAAAAATCTGCGTAATGTCTGCGCAAAAACAGGCAAAAAAGCAGCCATTTTATTAGATACTAAAGGACCTGAGATCCGCACCATTAAATTAGAAGGTGGTAACGATGTCTCTTTAGTTGCAGGTCAGACTTTTACCTTTACAACAGATACTTCTGTTGTTGGTAATAAAGATCGCGTTGCGGTCACTTATGACGGTTTCGCAAGAGACTTAACTGTCGGCAATACCGTATTAGTCGATGACGGCCTTATCGGTATGAAAGTCATTAAAGTCACTGATACTGAAGTGGTATGTGAAGTACTCAACAACGGTGATTTAGGCGAAAATAAAGGCGTTAACTTACCAGGTGTTTCTATCGGCTTACCGGCATTAGCAGAAAAAGATAAACAAGATCTTATCTTTGGTTGCGAACAAGGCGTTGACTTTGTTGCCGCTTCTTTTATTCGTAAACGTTCAGATGTTGAAGAGATGCGTGCTCACTTAAAAGCACACGGTGGCGAAAACATCATGATCATCTCTAAAATTGAAAACCAAGAAGGTTTAAATAACTTTGACGAAATTTTAGAAGCCTCTGACGGTATCATGGTTGCACGTGGTGACTTAGGTGTTGAGATCCCTGTTGAAGAAGTTATCTTCGCACAAAAAATGATGATCGAAAAATGTAACGCTGCGCGTAAAGTGGTTATCACTGCAACACAGATGTTAGATTCCATGATCAAAAATCCACGCCCTACTCGTGCAGAAGCAGGTGACGTTGCCAATGCTATTTTAGATGGTACTGATGCTGTTATGCTATCCGGTGAAAGTGCGAAAGGTAAATATCCAGTAGAAGCTGTGACTATTATGGCGACTATCTGTGATCGTACTGATCGCATCATGAAATCACGTTTAGAGTCTTACCAATTAGGTGCTAAATTACGTGTAACAGAAGCTGTTTGTCGTGGTGCTGTAGAAATGGCGGAGAAATTAGATGCTCCTCTTATCGTTGTAGCAACTTATGGCGGTAAATCAGCGCGCTCTATCCGTAAATATTTCCCAACAGCGCCTATCTTAGCATTAACAAATAATGAAGAGACCGCACGCCAATTACTGTTAGTAAAAGGTGTGACAACACAATTAGTTAATAAAATTGCTTCTACTGATGACTTCTACCGTATCGGTAAAGATGCAGCATTATCAAGTGGCTTAGCCCATGCAGGTGATCGTGTTGTTATGGTTACAGGTGCACTGGTTGATAGTGGAACGACAAATACTTCATCAGTACACGTTCTGTAATACTCGATTATAGCTAATTTGTAATTAAAAAATTTAAGCCATCCGTTTTAACGGATGGCTTTTTTATCGCAACTTTTTTATAAAAAACATCACTTTGACCTACTGCCAAAGAGATTATTTCTGTTGCTGACTATCATGATCTGTTTTATCTATTGGCACTAAATAATGCGTTGAACGAGCACGAGGATGGATAAAAAAGTGTCCTTTCGGTGCATTATGACTCTTAATGTGGATCATCGATACATTGGTTTTATTACCTTTGCGAGAGCACGCATAAATAATAAAAGGTAAAGCAAAAATAATAATAAAACTCACCACTAGCAATGAAACATACGTTGTATCACTACTGCCACCCGGTAAAGAGCTAGGCGGGAAGAATGAAACAACAAAAGCTAAAATAGACACAATCAGACCGACAACGGCCACTAATAATTTAACACCTTTACCACCGGGAATATTAAATGCACGTTTTTTATCAGCTTGCTTGCAAACCAAATGCATATAGCCAATAAACAGCATGAAATAGCTACATAAATAAATCACCACCGTCAGCGCTAAAGCAATAAGAAATGACATATTGCCCCCACCACCGGTGTTAGTCAGTACCACTATAGCAATAGTAGTAATAATTAGCTGAGTGATCACTAAAGCTACCGGTACACCATTTTTATTTACTTTAGCCAGTGTTGGCGGAAGAATACCTTGTTGTGCGGCCACAAACATTCCCCGTGAAGGCCCTACGATCCACGATGCAATTTCAGCCAAGACGCCAAGCAATAATAGTGCAGCAATAATTTTAACCGCCCAAACTAATCCGCTACTAAAATGGCTGACTAAAACACTAAAGGTTTCAACCACCCCCGCAGATAAGTTGATTTCGTTATGAGGGATCACTGCCGCAACAGATAAACCGCCAATAGAGCTTAAGCATATTGCCACAATCATTAATAAAAACATGGCAAGTGGATAATCACGGCCCGGATTTTTCATTTCGTTGACGTGAGTGGCTGAGGCTTCAACGCCCATATAGCTTAAAATAAAGGCCACAAAAACCACTAAAGTACCAATCTGAGTAAAATCAGGGAAAAAGGTTTTGCTGCTGATTTCTATTGCTAAAGGCGCACCACTGACCAGATAACTAATAGCTAAAAGCACTAAAATAATTGCCGGTAATAATATCCCTGCGAAGAAACCTAATTTAGCAATAGTAGCCGTGTATTTAGTTCCGCCAAATTGAGTTAAAGCTAATCCCCATAAAATCACTAATGCGGCAATCGTTTTGGTGAGCGGATCGGTATTTAACTCAGGCCAATCAAGAATATAAGATAATGCCCCTAATACGAAATAAAGCATTGGAATAAAACCAATCGCTATTTGTAAATAACCAAAAGAGATCGCCGCAAATCCCCAGCGCTCCCCTAGCGTATTAGATACCCAAGCAAATACGCCCCCTTCTTGCCATCCTTCAACGGTTGCCATTTCAGCTGCACATAATGCAACAGGAATAAACCACAACAAACCGCCTAGTAATAAGAAAAAGACTAGACTAAAGCCGGAAGTTGCAAAAGTTGGATACTCATAGACCGCCATCACCATGGATGCAGTTATGGCAAAAAAACCTAATAACGTGAGCTGTTTTGAGGCAGAACTTGTTGCAGATGTCGCCATGCTCATTCTCCTACGTGTATACAATGAAATAATGGTGTGCAGATAATCAAGGCTGGAGAAAAAGAGTCTATTTCTCCAACCTATTACCAAATAAAAGAGCCTGTTTAGCTGTGGTTAAAACCACCGCCGTCCTCTTCAGATAAAGGTGTGCTGACAGGATGTTTTTCGAAATAATCGAGAGTACGTTTCATATCTTCTATCAGTAATGTCGCCAAATCTAAACTCACACCATGACGAACAAGAATACGTTGAATAACTAAATCTTGGCGATCTGCAGGCATAGAATAAGCGGGTACTTGCCAGCCACGGCTACGCAATTTATCAGCGATGTCATATAAGGAGTAGCTTACCTTAGCCTCTTTTTTCAGTTTCCACGCTAATGCAGGTATTCCTTTTTGACTATCACCACTGAAGATCATTTCAAAAGGCCCTAGCTTTTCAATTTCTCGAGCAAGGTATTGCGCGGTGTGATAACAGGCATTGTGGATCTTCGCATACCCTTCTCTACCAAGACGCAAGAAATTATAGTATTGAGCAATAATTTGCCCACCGGGACGTGAGAAATTAAGCGCAAAGGTTGGCATATTACCGCCAAGGTAGTTCACATTAAAAATAAGCTCTTCCGGTAAGTCTTTAGCTTCACGCCATACTACCCAACCAGAGCCCAATGGCGCTAAACCAAACTTATGGCCTGATGAGTTAATGGATTTAACACGCGGCAAACGGAAATCCCATTCTAAATCAGGTGCACAGAAAGGCGCTAAAAAGCCACCACTCGCACCATCGACATGAATAGGAATATCAAGTCCGGTCTCTTTTTGTAGTTGATCGAGTGCATCATGTACCGCTTTTACTGGCTCATAAGTACAGGTGAAGGTCACCCCTAATGTTGGCACTACACCGATAGTATTTTCATCAACACGTTTAATGACCTCTTCAGGACTCATCATCAAGCGATCACCTTCAAGCGGGATCTCTCTGAGTTCAACGTCAAAATAACGGGCAAATTTATGCCAACAGACTTGAACTGGCCCACAAATAAGATTAGGTTTATCTGTCGTTTTTCCAGCAGCAAGGCGTTTTTTACGCCATTGCCATTTTAATGCAAGTCCCCCCAGCATTGCCGCTTCAGAGGAGCCAATGGTTGAACAACCTAGGGTATTGAGTGGATCGGGTGAGTGCCATAAATCAGCAAGCATATGAACACAACGGTTTTCAATTTCTGCCGTTTGTGGATATTCATCTTTATCTATCATGTTTTTATCGATAGATAAATTCATCAAATCACGGATCTCATCATCTACCCAGGTTTGACAAAATGTGGCCAGATTTTGTCTTGAATTGCCATCTAGCATCAGCTCATCCCTTACAGCATCAAAAACATGACGAGGATGGCTCTCTTGTTGCGGAAAATGTGTTTTCGGTAAGGATTGTGATAAATCAACCGATGCATAAACATCATCGAGTGAGCTATAACTTGGCGTTTTTTTATTCATCTTGAAATTACCCTTACTAATTATTATTACATTAGTGACTAAATGATTTTAAATACCTACTTTAAAAGATAGTCTAATAATTCCAGTAATGAAAAATTTTTTATATTTTATGAAAACAATGAGAGTATATTTATCAAATCAGATTTAACACTCCACAAGAAATAACAACCCATTGATTTTAAATAATATTAATAATATCCCACTTGCTTTTATGTTAATTTGTTTATGTACATTTAGAATAAAATATTTGTACTATAATAAAACTTGAATTATGAGAAATAACCGTTATAGCATTAAGTAATAACACTTAATTTAAAATATAAATGTAAATAAAATTTTAAATCTAAGTTTTAAAATTAATAATTATTTAATTTAGATTTGATTTAATAAGGAACAATAAAAGATGATAGAAAATAACCGACACCCCTTCGCTTGCACAACACTTGCGATTACTGACAAGAAAAAACGTGTTTATCATGGTCGGACAATGGAGTTTTCATCTGATGAGCCAACGTCTATCTTAGCTTATTATCCACAAGGTCATACTTTTCAGCAAAATGCCCCTGATGGAACCCCCGGATTAAAGTACAGCGTTAAATATCCTTTTATGGCTATTACCGCTCCTATTAACTTATCGGGTACCAAAGATGTACTTGAAGGTGTAAATAGTCAGGGACTCTCTTTTAGCTTAAATATGCTACCTAACTCTAAGTTAGATGATCTCGATCCCCAATATTATGCAAGCTCTGTTCCTATTGCTGCTATTGGTGAGTGGGCATTAGGGCAATATGCGACGGTTAAAGAGTTAAAAGAGATTATCCCCCAAACCCATTTTTGGTCACAAAAGCTATTATTGTTACGTAACTTACCAAGCCCTTTCCATTACGCATTTTATGATAAAACCGGTGATTGTATTGTTGTCGAAGTCTCTGATGGTAAATTACATATTTATGATAATCCTACCTATTGCATGACCAATGGCCCTATTTTCCCGTGGCATTTGACTAATTTAAACAACTACACTCATCTTTCTAATATCAACGTTTCCAGTAGCACATTAGGTCGTATTAAAATCAACCAACCTGATAGTGGTATTGCGTTAGCAACATTACCTAGCTCAGATACTTCTGTAGATAGATTTATTCGTGCAGTTTATTATTCAACCTATTACCACAAAGTTTCTGATCCCGATAAACAGCTTATTGAGCTTGCTCATATCATGAATCGCTTCGATCGCCCTAAAGATGCAACCATTGATCCACTATTAGGTAATGATACGCTAACTAAACTTCATACTAGTGAATTTTCTGTCTGGACGGCGCTAACTGATTTAGAACGGGGGATCTTTTTCTTCAGAGGCTACAACAACTTAAACTTTCAAAAGTTCACACTTGAGTCATTTAAAAATGAAAGTAGCGCGGTTTTTATTAAGGTCAATTTGGAAGAGGCATTGTAAAATGCTTTAGATAGAAACTAGAATAGTTTAGCACGGAGAAAATTTTTTTATATCAGACTTTTACGAATAAAAATCTTTTGTGAAATAACACGCATTTTTTATACTGGTTATTTGCTTGTTGTAGGTTATTTTTCATATTGTCATATAAAGAGTAAGTAGTTATAGCTAGTTATAAATAAATTCTGTATTTTCTTATAACTGTGCCATACTTACTAGTGGCTTCATACAAAATGCTACTTGTTCCTTTAAACAAACTAATAATAGAGGTTGTCACAATGAAAGCAAAAATTGTACTAGGTGCGGTAATTCTGGCTTCAGGCCTATTAGCAGGTTGTTCTTCTAGCAACAACGCACAATTAGACCAAATCTCTTCTGATGTAAACCGTTTAAATACGCAAGTTCAACAACTAAGTAGTGATGTTCAATCAGCTAACGCTCAAGCAAAAGCCGCTTATGATGAAGCAGCTCGTGCTAATCAGCGTCTAGATAACCAAGTAACTACTTATAAAAAATAATTTGACTGCTTAATAAGCTGAAAACGTTAAGTTAGCTTTAATTAATAATAAAAAGCAGATACCTATGAAGTATCTGCTTTTTTTCATCATTGAATATCTATCATCAATATGCGGTTACATCGACCGGTATACCTGAACGACGAATAATTTCTGCATCCACTTTTGCTTTATCCACTTTGCCACTTTCATACCAAGCCGTAAATTGTTTAGTAAACGTTAGGGGCATCGTCTGGGGATCGTCATCTTCATTTTGTGAGAGTGGTTGGTGCACTTCAATAAATTGCTTACCATCTGCAGTCTCAGTAAATTTAATCGGTTTATTGATCACTTGAACCCGACTGCCTTTGGGTACCACATTAAACAGTGTTTCAATATCATCAGGACGTAATCTAATACAGCCAGAACTCACTCTTAAGCCAATACCAAAATCGGCATTAGTACCATGAATAAGATACTCACCACGACTGTGTGCTAATCTTAACGCATATGCCCCCATTGGATTATCTGGCCCTGCTGGTACCACTGCCGGTAACGTGATCCCCTTAGCCGCATAATTTTTACGAATATTGGCTGTCGGCGTCCAAGTCGGATCTTTAATCAATTGAGAAACAGATGTCACCATTTCAGGCGTTTCCCGCCCTAATTGGCCAATACCGATAGGATAGACATCAACTGTTCCCCCTTCTTTGGGATAGTAATAGAGGCGCAATTCTGCCAGATTAATGACAATACCTTTACGCACGGTATCAGGTAAGATCATTTGTAAGGGAATTTGTAGTGTTTTGCCCGCTTCGGGTAATAGAGGATCAATACCTGGGTTGGCTTCCATCATATTTAGCAAACCCACTTGATATTGTGCAGCGATCGTTTCTAAAGAACGTTTATCATCAGGAACGGTGTAAGAAACATTTTCCCCAATGATACGTGAACCATCCGTAGGTAGCAGGTATTCATGTGCATAAGTTAAGTGACTGCTCATCCCTAACAGCGATGCACCCAATAAGGTTAACCATTTCTTCATTGTTGATCCCGTGTGTTAGCAATAAAATAAACTGACTATTATCATGATAACATTCTCATCGTTATGATTATCATATAATAAGTCAGTTTAGAACATTAATATGGGATCGGGTAACATTTATGCTACAGTGTATTCCGAAAAGCGTTTCATTAACCGTGTTACCATAGCGTGTAGCCCTTGAGTACGAGATGGCGTCAAATGACTTTCCAGTGCTAATGTCGAGAAATAGTGGTTAACATCAGTGGCGAGAGCTTGCTCTACCGTTTTACCTTGAAAAAGAATAATCACTAATGCCACTAATCCTTTTACAATACCTGCATCGCTATCACCGGCTAAGATCAGCTGTTTATGCTCATCTAATTCAACCGCTATCCAGACTTGGCTCTGACAACCTTCAATAAAATTAGCCGCCGTTCTTTGTTCATCTGTTAATGGTGGTAAGCGTTCTCCTAGCTCCATCATATAAAGATAACGTTGCTCCCAATCCTGACAACGAGAAAAATTGCGTAATAATTTTGCTTCATCAGGCAAAGCCGCAATTGCCATGAATAACCTCTTTTTTAATTGTTAGCCTAATAGTTTTTCAATGCGTAACAACGCATTAACCAGTGCATCAATATCCGCTTTATTATTGTACAATCCCAACGAAGCGCGACACATGGCAGGAACCTGATAATAGTCCATAATTGGCATTGCACAGTGATGACCTGTACGAATAGCAATGCCATAGTTATCAAGAAAAGTCCCCACATCATAAGCGTGATGCTTACCTAAATTAAATGCTATCACACCTTGACGTGCTTCATTACCATAAAGCGTTAATGATTTTACTTTGGTTAATTGTTGTTGTGCATATTGCATTAAGCTATTTTCATATGCAGCAATCTTATCCATACCAAATTGAGCAAGATATTCCAAAGCTGCCCCTAAGCCAATGATACCGATAATATTAGGCGTTCCAGCTTCAAATCGCCACGGCGCATCCGCGTAGGTAATATCACCATTGATATGCACATGTTTTATCATAGCGCCACCCCCTTCCCATGGAGGTAATTCATCAAGTAGCGCTTTTTTGCCATATAGCAAGCCAATCCCTGTCGGCCCATAAAGTTTATGACCACTACATACAAAAAAATCACAATCTAACGCACTAACATTGATAGCTTGATGCATCGCACTTTGTGCCCCATCAACTAAAATATGTAACTCGCCCCCTTGCTGAGCCGAATACTCTCTAGCTTGGCAAATAATTTCAGCAATAGGATTGACGGTTCCCAGTACATTAGACTGATGAGTGATCGCCAGTAACTTAGTTCTGTTATCAATTAATTGGGGTAATTGCGCTAAATCGAGTTGCCCATTAGCGAGCAGAGGAATAACACGGACATGAAAACCATACTGTTTTGCTAACATATACCACGGCACTATATTCGCGTGGTGTTCCATTTCAGTAATGATAATGTTATCACCATCATTTAGGAAACGATGGCTATAACTGTAAGCGACTAAATTGATCCCTTCTGTCGTTCCTTTTACAAAAACGATTTCTTCTTCGCTCTTTGCACCTAAGAAATGTGCTGCTTGCTTACGAACATTCTCCACTAAGGTAGTGGCGTTTGCACTTAATGTGTGAATGCCGCGGTGAACCGCGGCATATTGTGTTAAGGCAAACTGTTTTTCACGCTCCATGACACAAGCGGGTTTTTGCGCACTTGCGGCACTGTCGAGATAGACTAAAGGTTTTTCTTTCACCTGTTGGGAGAGAATAGGAAAGTCATCCCGCGCTTTTTCAATGGAATGTGTCATCATGCCTTTTTATACCTCTGATAAGCGTTGATTTATTCTCTCTAGAACATGAGTTTTGATCACACTATTTTCTAATGATTCCGTTAATTCGGCAGCAAATGCATGAATGATCATTTTGCGAGCTTCACTTAACGCAATACCTCGTGAACGTAGATAAAATAGTTGCTCATCATCAATACGCCCAACCGTTGCACCATGACTACATTTCACATCATCAGCATAGATCTCAAGTTGTGGCTTAGTATCAATTTGTGCTTTATCACCTAATAACAAGTTGTTATTGGTCATTTGACCATCTGTTTTCAGCGCTTGAGAGGTGACTGTGATCATGCCATTAAATACGGCTTTCCCTGCATCCATTGCAATACTTTTATGTAATTGACGGCTTAGGCAATTTTTCTCACCATGCACGAGCCAAGTACGAGTATCGGCAATTTCGTTCGCTTTGGGTAATACCACACTATTCATTGATAGCTCACTGTTCTCACCCGTCAGTGCAGCGCTAGTATGATGACGACTCAGTTTATTCCCCAACAAGAATGCATAACTATTAACACGAGCATCTCGTCCAATGCTTAAATCGTTATGGGCAAAATGTTGGCTAATGCCATTTTCAAAACCAAGTTTAATATGGTTGAACGAGGCATTATCACCAATAGTGGCGGTTAATCTCGCCCCGGTAAAATGACGGTTTTCACCATCACTACTAATATAGTGTTCAATCACTTGCATCTGAGCATTAGCGCCAACATCAAGATGGAAACGATAGTTAGCACTGTTAACTTCTTGCCCTACATGACCTTGTGTAATATTAAGGATATAAAGCGGTTTATCTGCCACTACGCCTTTTTTCAAGGTAATGAATAGCGGCTGCTGCGCTAAACTTTCAACTAAATGCAAGAACACTTCACCATTAATGGCTTGCGGTAATTCACTTTGGTTATCCAGTAATGTCACTTGGTATGGACCAAAATCTTGACTACTTTCAGCCGGTGAAAATGCACCATTAACCATCACGATACGGTAGCAATCGAATGAGAGTGCCCGTTGCTCAATTAAATCTTGTACCTCAAAAGGTGGCAACATTTGATATTGCTGACTGAGCGTCTCATCTAATGGCGTATAATGCCAATCTTCGTGTCGATAAGCTGGAAAACCCACTTTTTCCACTTGTAGCCAGTGATTACGTGCATTTAAATTATCTTCCCCTTTACGCTGTTGATATAGCGCAGAGAATTGTTTTAATGCCTGTTGATTACGCTGTTCTACTTGATGCTGTTTTTCACGTTTCTCATTGAGGGTCAATAAGCCAGCCATAACCTTGTTCCTCCAATTTTTGTGCTAATGAAAAATCACCTGATTTAATGATTTTTCCTTGGTAAAGCACATGCACATAATCAGGTTTAATATAATCAAGGATACGTTGATAGTGAGTCACCACGATAAAGGCGCGTTTACCATCACGTAAGCTATTGACACCATTAGCGACAATTTTTAGCGCATCGATATCAAGTCCTGAGTCGGTTTCATCTAAGATGCACAGTTCAGGTTCAAGGGCGGCCATTTGCAAAATATCGTTACGTTTTTTCTCACCACCGGAAAAACCTACGTTAACAGAACGAGTTAACAAATCTTGAGGCATATCCAATAGTTTGATTTTATCTTCAATAAAATCTTCAAAATCAAAGCGATCTAACGGCTCTTGGCCTCGATATTCTCTTACCGCATTGACTGAGGATTGTAAGAAAAACTGGTTACTGACACCGGGGATCTCTACCGGATATTGAAACGCCATAAAGATACCTTCACCCGCTCGCTCTTCAGGCTCTAATTCCAGTAGATCTTTGTTTTTAAAAGTCACACTACCTTCATCAACTTCATACTCTTCGCGACCTGCTAAGGTTGCGGATAATGTACTTTTACCAGAACCGTTTGGCCCCATGATAGCGTGCACTTCGCCGGCACGTACTTGCAAATCTAATCCTTTAAGAATTTCATTGCCTTCAACACTGACATGTAAATTTTTAATATCTAACATAATATATGCCTTCGGTATTTTTATACCCAGAATTTGGTTAATGGTTAACCAACGCTATGTTCTAAGCTGATTGCTAATAATTTTTGTGCTTCTACAGCAAATTCCAGCGGTAATTCTGAGAACACGTCCTTACAAAATCCATTGACAATCATTGAGATTGCATCGTCTTCACTTAATCCACGTTGACGGCAGTAAAATAACTGATCTTCACCAATACGTGACGTTGTCGCTTCATGCTCTAATTGTGCTGAGTTATTCATGACTTCAACATAAGGGAAGGTGTGAGCACCACACTCTGTGCCAATTAACATTGAGTCACATTGTGTGTAGTTACGTGCATTCTGCGCACCAGGTAACACTTTCACCAAACCTCGATAACTATTTTGACTTTTACCCGCAGAAATACCCTTAGAAATAATAGTTGATTTGGTATTTTTACCGATGTGGATCATCTTGGTTCCCGTGTCAGCTTGTTGGTTACCATTGGTCAGTGCCACTGAGAAAAATTCAGCCGTTGAATTATCTCCTTTTAAGATAACACTTGGGTATTTCCAAGTGATCGCTGAACCTGTTTCAGATTGAGTCCACGACATTTTAGCGTTCTCACCTTCACAAAGGGCACGCTTAGTGACGAAGTTAAGAATTCCGCCTTCGCTATCACCGCCAGAGAACCAGTTTTGTACCGTGGAATATTTCACTTCGGCATCTTTATGAATGATAACTTCAACAACGGCAGCATGAAGCTGATAGCTATCACGTACAGGTGCTGAACACCCTTCGATGTAACTGACGTAACTTCCTTCATCCGCAATTAAAATCGTACGTTCAAATTGGCCTGTTTGTGCCGCATTAATACGAAAATAGGTGGATAATTCCATAGGGCAGCGAACACCTTTAGGAATATAAACAAAGGTACCATCAGAAGCGACCGCCGCATTAAGTGCTGCAAAATAGTTATCGTGGCTAGAAACAACTGTACCTAAATATTGGCGTACTAATTCGGGATATTCTTGAATCGCTTCACCGAAGGAGCAGAAAATAACACCATGTTTAGCTAGCTCTTCACGATAAGTGGTAGAAACCGATACTGAGTCAAAAATGGCATCTACAGCCACTGACTGCCCTTCTCTTACTGGCACGCCTAACTGATTAAATGCGTCTTCAACTTCTTTAGTTAAATAATCTTGGGTTTCTTGTGTTGAGACTGCTTCATTGTTACCACTAGCACAACTGCCATTGGCACAACAAGCACCGCAAGATGGCGCTGAATAATAACTATAATCTTGATAATTCAGCGATGGATAATCTGCTTTTAGCCAATGAGGCTCTTCCATCTCTAGCCAATGACGATAAGCATCAAGACGAAACTCTAGCATCCACTCTGGCTCATTTCTTTTAGCTGAAATAGCTCGCACAACCGCTTCATTCAACCCTTTATCTAACGTATCGGTTGAGATATCGGTATAGAACCCTTCTTTATAGTGATGATCACTGAGCCAGCCTTGAACTTCATCACCAATTTCAACATTGCTCTGAGACATAATCTGACTTCACTATGTTATACCCCAAAGCTCTCACCACATCCGCAGACGTTCTGAGCTTTAGGATTATTAAATTTAAACATCTGATTAAGTCCTTCACGGACATAATCAACAACTAAACCATCAATGAATGGCATGGCTTTTAATGCAACAAATAACTTGGCACCATTATGTTCATAGACAAGATCGTCCTCTGAGGGGCCTGCAGCAAGCTCAATAACATAACCATAGCCCGTACAACCTGATGGCTTAATACTTAAGGAAAGTCCCTGACTTTCAGGGTTTTTCTCCACTAATTGGCAAATATGTTTCGCTGCACTATCAGTCAGCACAATGCCTTGCCAAGCAGTATCATTTAGAGAAAAAGTTTCAACATTGTTTGTCATTACTGACCTCATTTCGAAAGGAGATTAATATCTTTCCTGACTCTAATGGTAATGATAACCCTTATCACTTCAACCCTGTCTTTTGAAAGGATATTATAAAATCGTTTAAAAATTGCTCTTTTTTTGCTTTTTAATTGTTAAATATAGCGCTTAATAAATTGAAATGTAACAATTTTTATCTTTTTTCATTACAAAAATAAAACTTTTTTAAATTCCTTTATTTCGCACAATACGCATAAAAGTTGCAAAGCAAATACATTTTATACCTTTGTCACTGAAATGTAGAGAAAAAGCATAAAAAATCAACAATTGATAATCGCAAAATATTTTCTTTTTATGCTTATACTGATAGGTAAGATAGCACCACTTTTGTGATAACTTCTTATTGTATTGTGTGCTTTTATGACTTATTGATTGATACTAATTGAGTTCACATACCTA
Organism: Proteus sp. G2609; assembly: GCF_963896135.1. Taxonomy (NCBI): domain Bacteria; kingdom Pseudomonadati; phylum Pseudomonadota; class Gammaproteobacteria; order Enterobacterales; family Morganellaceae; genus Proteus; species Proteus sp. G2609. Next base: position 27,118 of record NZ_CAWQNB010000039.1, read on the forward strand.
TTAGTACAATCAATAACTTCTTGATTATTATTACTTTTATTTTCAGCAATAAATTGTAATTGCCATACACGATTTGTGTTAGTATCCGCAATTAATACCCCTTCATAGCTCACTTTCTGATTAGACAACTTTCCTTCAAAGAAAATTTGTCGAGCTGGCATTTCTGACACTGTGAAAGGCTTTATTGTTGTTGAAGTTTCTTTCATGCCATCAATAGTGGAAATATTATCAACGATACCCTGTGCTCCAGTATCAATATCATAACTCATCATATCGTCAAGTTTAAAATAAACTAAACGAACTTCTGATAACTGACATACTGGTTTGGCTTGATAAACTAACATCTGTGATGTGACATCTTGGACATGATCAGGTAATAATTGAAAATAGTGTTCTGTATCATCTCTATTTAATGAGAATGAAGTTGGATACGCGATATTAAACCCCGACATAGTACGTACAGGATAATTTATTATCTCTTCACTCTTATTGTGAGTTGATTCGTTATCACATGCTGTAAGTAATAAACTACCGATTAAAATAAAAACGCTTTTATAATTTAGAATGGTTGATGTCATTTTTTCTTACTATTAATAATAATGAAGATAATAATTATCATTAAAATTTAAACTTAAATAAAGATAATTTTTTCACATTACCTAATTTCAATAAATAAAAAACGCCTAAAGTGAAATAATAACCTTAGGCGTCTATTATTAATTAACGAATTAAACAATAACCGCAGTTGTTAAACGTGAAATACAGACTTTACGGTCAGCGTCATCAAAAATTTCTATTGACCATACTTGATGTGTACGACCTAAATGAATAGGTTTACAGACACCTTTTACAACCCCTTCTTTTACTGCTCGCATATGGTTGGCATTGATTTCTAAACCCACCACTTTTTGTTCACCTTCTGTGCATAAATAGCCAGCAATTGACCCTAAGGTTTCAGCTAATACCACAGAGGCGCCACCATGTAATAAACCAAAAGGCTGTTTAGTACGCTGATCTACTGGCATGGTGCCTTCAAGATAGTCCTCACCCAGTGCGGTGAGTTCTATACCAAGGTGCCCCACCATATTATTTGGGCTAATATGATTAAGTTGTCCTAATGTTGTTTTTCGTTTCCATATCATTGCATAATCTCCAAAAGCGCCTGTAGTGGATGTTTTAACTCAATATTATCAATACGTTTTACTTGGCTACGACAAGAATATCCGGTACTCAAGCAACGTGCTGTAGGGAGAGTTTTCAATGCATTTCCCCATGACAGTTGATAAATTCCCAATGAATTTTTATAGTTATTCACTTCATGCCCATAAGTGCCCGCCATACCACAGCACCCCGTAGTTACCACTTCAAGTGGTTGACCATAACGTTGAAATATCGCTTGCCACTGTTGCATACTTTGCGGTAATGCCGTTGACTCAGTACAATGACTAAAAAGATACCATTTTTCAGCATTTTCGCAGATCTCAATCGGCTCACTGACTAACTGATTTAGCCACTCATGAACCAGTTGAACCTTAAAGTTACCGCGTTTATCCCCTAATATCTCCCGATATTCATCGCGGTAGCAAAGAACTAAAGCGGGGTCGACTCCTACCATTGGAATGGACAACTGTGCAACTCGATTAAGCATCGTTGCTGTTTTTTGTGCAGTTTTACTAAATTGCTGTAAAAAGCCCTTAATATGCTGTGCTTTTCCGTTAGGTGAAAAAGGCAATAGCACAGGTTTAAAACCAATTTTTTCAATCAACTTAATAAAGTCAGCAACCACTTTAGCATCGTAATAACTGGTAAATGGATCTTGTACCACGATAACATAATGGCTTCGTTGCTTTTCTGATAACTGCTCTAACTCTTCCAAGCTCATCGCTAATGCGCTATGTCCAGCTAACTGCTGCTTTAATGTCGGAGATGACAATAGAGGCAGATCTACCATACCAATAGTACGTTTACTCAACGATTGCACCAATGGTTGCTTAATAAAGAAATTAAACAGACTTGGTACTTTTGCCATTAACGGTGTGGTGAGTTCGACATTTGCCACAATATGATCTTTTAGCGGACGTAGATAGCGTTGATGATATAACTGAGTAAATTTGGCTCTAAATGATGGCACGTCAATTTTAATCGGGCATTGTGTAGAGCACGCTTTACAGGCTAAACAACCATTCATTGCTATTTTTACCTCATGAGAGAAATCATATTCTCCACGTTTAGCTTTCCATGTATTGCGTGTTTTTTCAATCAATCCCCGTAAGCTAGGTTTGTTATTTGTAAGACTTGTTTCTAACTGCTGAGGGCTTACTCCTTGCTCTGTAAGTAGACGTAACCACTCTCTGACTAATGTCGCTCTGCCTTTAGGTGAATGAATACGTTGTCCAGTTATTTTCATAGAAGGACACATTGGGCTTTTAACATCAAAGTTAAAACATAATCCATTACCATTACACTCTAATGCACCGCGAAAATCTTCGCGAACCGATACAGGAATGGTGCGATCAAATGTGCCACGTTTAATAGCATCGACCTGTTTCATTGGCGCCTCAACCTCAAGAGGAGGACATATTTTCCCTGGGTTAAGTCTATTTCGAGGATCGAACACCGTTTTTATTTGACGTAATTCGTGATAAAGGGTTTCGCCAAAGAATTCTGGACTATATTGCGCTCTAAAGCCTTTTCCATGCTCCCCCCATAGTAAGCCACCATATTTCGCCGTTAATGCAACAATCTCATCAGAAATGGTTTTCATGAGTTGTTCTTGTTGCGGATCACACATATCTAAAGCAGGTCTCACATGCAATACGCCAGCATCAACATGACCAAACATACCGTAATTGAGCTGATAACTATCAAGTAATGCCCTAAATTCAGTAATATAATCCGCTAAATGCTCTGGTGGCACACAAGTATCTTCAACAAAAGGAATGGGTTTAGCATGCCCTTTAGCATTACCTAATAGCCCTACTGCTTTTTTACGCATGGCATAAATACGGTTAATATCGGCGAGGTTATCACAAACCTGATAACCGATAACGCCCCCTTCGCCATTATTCATCAGCTTATCTAAGCGCTGACATAAATCCTCCACTTGTGAGGCAATCAGTGTTTTATCATCACCGGCAAACTCAACAATATTTAGCCCTTGCATATCTTTATCGGGCACATCCGTAATCAATGCATTAACGGAATGCCAGACAATATCTTCTCGAGCAAGGTTTAATACTTTGGAGTCAACAGTTTCAACAGAAAGCGCCTTTGCTTTTACTAAAAACGGCGCGTTACGCAATGCGGAATCAAATGAGTCATACTTCACATTCACTAAACTGCGCTGCTTTGGAATGGGGGTAATATCGAGTGTTGCCTCGGTAATAAAGGCCAAAGTCCCTTCTGAGCCGGTTAGAATACGCGTAAGATCAAAATGCTTCATATCATCGCTAAACACATGGCGTAAATCATAGCCCGTTAAAAAGCGATTCAATTTAGGAAATTTTTCGAGAATAAGCTGACGTTGTGCTTTGCAACGGGATAATACCGTTTGATATATCCGACCAACAGCAGAATCTTCTTTCGCAATAGTTTCAGCTAAAGCGCTGTCCATCGCGCGAGTTTCAAGCAATTCTCCGCCTAGTAAAACGGCTCTGACGCCTAATACATGATCGGAGGTTTTGCCATATACCATAGAGCCTTGCCCTGAAGCATCGGTATTGATCATTCCCCCTAATGTCGCACGATTACTGGTAGACAGTTCTGGCGCAAAAAAGAAACCATAGGGTTTTAAAAACAGATTAAGTTCATCTTTTATCACACCGGCTTCTACCTTTACCCATCGCTGTTCTGGGTTTATCTCAATAATACGTTTCATATAACGAGATAAATCCACCACGATACCCTCGGTTAACGCTTGACCATTAGTGCCGGTTCCGCCACCTCTTGGTGTCAAAGAGAGGGAATGAAAACGAGGTTCATCCACTAAACGTGCTACAATAGTCACATCCGCTGTAGAACGAGGAAAAATAACCGCCTGTGGTAGCAACTGATAAATACTGTTATCTGTTGCCATAGTGAGTCTATCGGCATAAGTGCTCGATATATCACCTGTAAAACCATTTTGTCGGAGTGTATTTAAAAATTCGGTTGTGAGTTCACTGACTTGCGGTGCTTGCGATATACGTGGGATCATTTGTTATAGCTCTTTAATCTAATTTATCCACATTGCTTTATTAAAACTATCTCAATGTATGCCAAGAGGTGCAATAAATTGAATTTGCACTTTCAGACCGATACCTGTTCACCTTATCATACAATTCTGGCAAATTGCGTAGTGACATAAACAACATGATATTTGCCATGTTTATTCATCTGCTTTTAGCATTTTATTCGTGTAGGGATTTAAAATCATGGAAAAACCGCAGATCCATACAGATATACCCAAAATTTTATTCACCGTTCTTTTTATTTCTTTTTTTATTATCGGTAGTTTTTGGATCCTGAATCCTTTTATCGTTGGTTTTATTTGGGCTGGCATGATAGTGGTTGCCACTTGGCCTTTACTCATTATTTTAGAAAAACGAGTAAAATATCGCTGGCTATCAACCATGATCATGATGATTTTAATATTACTGATTTTCGTCATTCCGATTATTTTGTTAATTAGTAGTGTTATTGACAACAGTGCTCCATTGATTGAACTAGCAAAATCACCTTCAGATATTCAACCACCACAACTGCTATGGTTGAAAGAGATCCCCATGGTTGGTAATACGCTCTATGAAACTTGGCACTCTATTCTCGTTTCTGGTGGTAATGCCTTAATGGCGAAGATCCAACCCTATATTGGACAAGCAGCAAATTGGTTCTTTGCACAAGCCTTAAATATTGGCCGTTTTGCGCTTCACTTAGTTGTCATGTTACTTTTTTCAGGATTACTCTTTTTACAAGGTGAAAATGTTGTTGCTTGGTTACGCCATTTTGCTGTGCGTCTTGCCGGACAACGGGGTGATGCAGCCATTTTATTAGCCTCCATGTCAATTCGCGCAGTGGCGCTGGGTGTGGTGTTAACTGCGCTGATCCAAGCCGTTATTGGTGGTATTGGTTTAGGTATTTCGGGTGTGCCTTATGCCACAGTGTTAACGGTATTGATGTTTATTTGCTGCCTTGCGCAATTAGGACCTTTGTTCGTTCTGGTTCCTTCTATTCTATGGCTATTTTGGACCGGTGATACTACATGGGGTATCGTCATGATCATTTGGGGTGGGATTGTGGCGACGATGGATGGTGTACTACGTCCATTCCTCATCAAAATGGGAGCTGACCTACCTATGGTACTGATTTTGACCGGTGTTATCGGTGGTATTTTAACACTCGGTATGATTGGTCTGTTTATTGGCCCTGTTGTATTAGCCGTAGCACACAGTTTATTGAATGCGTGGATCAATGAAGTTCCTAAACCCGATCCAGATTTAACAGAAACTGTAGAATTTATGAATAAAAACTTTATAGAAAAAGAGTAAATAATATAAAAGCATGTAAGTATCAACACTTACATGCTTTATAAGTATTACTTAAAACTTTAATAAAGATTATCAATTTATGAGTATTTTATTATTTTTATATCTTGAAATTTACAATTTGAAACAATTCTTATTTTTTTAAACCTGTTTGCTACCAGCGAGTTATATTCACTTCTTAATATCCTAATATTTTTTTGATTGAGATAATTCTTAGAGAATAATTAACTCATTTCTCTTAATATAAATCTCATCGAAACGAATGTTTCATTTAATTAATGGTTTTGCCTATTTTATTAATAGATTAAAAGGCGAGACCAAAGTATATAAAATATTGCTGTGTGTAGTCTTTGCCTGTCAGCCCATGATAGGCTTTTTTTTTATCTATTATTTATAAATAGTATAAAAAAAGCTCACATTATTTTGTGAGCTTTTAATTATTCAATAATAATATAATTATTGTTGTGCTAATTTCACCCAGGTTTTAATAACGGTATCTGGGTTTAAAGATAAGCTATCAATACCCTCTTCCATTAACCATTGTGCAAAATCTTCATGGTCAGAAGGGCCCTGTCCGCAGATCCCGACATATTTACCTTGACGTTTCGCTGATTGAATTGCCATAGATAATAGCGCTTTTACCGCATCATTACGTTCATCAAACAGTGATGAGACGACACCAGAATCACGATCTAAGCCCAATGTTAACTGAGTCATATCATTAGAGCCGATAGAGAAACCATCAAAATGAGCCAAGAATTGATCGGCTAATAAAGCATTGGATGGAATTTCACACATCATAATCACTTTTAAGCCATTCTCACCACGTTTTAAACCATTACGTGCTAACTCATCTATCACTTCTTCTGCTTGGCGCACCGTACGTACAAATGGGATCATCACTTCCACGTTAGTTAATCCCATCTCATTACGCACACGTTTCACTGCTTCACACTCGAGTGCAAAACAACGACGGAAATCATCCGATACGTAACGACCCGCACCACGGAAACCTAACATAGGGTTTTCTTCATCAGGCTCATAGCGATCGCCACCGACTAAGTTTGCATACTCATTTGATTTAAAATCAGACAAGCGAACAATGACACGTTTTGGCCAGAATGCTGCAGCGAGTGTTGCGATACCTTCGGTTAATTTACCAATATAATATTCAACAGGTGATGCATAACCCGCCATCATTTCATCAATTTCAGCTTTTAGTGCATCTGTTTGATCTTCGTATTCGAGTAAAGCGCGAGGATGCACACCAATCATACGGTTGATAATAAACTCTAAACGCGCAAGGCCTACCCCATCATTTGGTAACCCAGCAAAGTCAAAGGCGCGATCAGGATTACCGACGTTCATCATGATTTTTAAGCCAAGTTCTGGCATGTTATCGATTGCGGAGCTTTGAATAGAAAAATCGAGTTTCCCATCATAAACAAATCCGGTATCCCCTTCAGCACAAGAGACGGTGACCACTTGCCCTTCACTAATACACTCCGTCGCATCGCCACAACCTACCACTGCTGGAATACCTAATTCACGAGCAATAATTGCCGCATGACATGTTCTTCCACCACGATTAGTCACAATCGCAGAGGCTTTTTTCATGATAGGCTCCCAATCAGGATCTGTCATATCGGTGACCAACACATCACCCGCCTCTATTCTATCCATCTCACTTAAGTTATGGATAACCTTAACCGTACCACTACCAATACGATGACCAATGGCACGACCTTCTACAATCACAGTGCCTGTTTCATTTAACTGATAGCGTTCCATGACTTGTTGGTTAGAACGAACTGTTTCTGGACGCGCTTGAACAATATATAGACGACCATTATGACCATCTTTAGCCCACTCGATATCCATTGGACGTCCATAATGTTGTTCAATCAATACCGCTTGTTTTGCTAGCTCTTGCACTTCATCATCAGTTAAAGAGAAACGATTGCGCAATGCTTCTGGCGTATCTTCAATACGGACTTGTTTACCATGCTCAATGCTATCGGCATAAACCATTTGGATCTTTTTAGACCCTAGGTTACGGCGCACAATTGCCGGTAAACCTTTCGCCAAAGTTGGTTTATGAACATAGAATTCATCTGGGTTAACCGCCCCCTGAACCACCATTTCCCCTAAACCATAAGCAGAGGTAATAAAGACTACTTGATCAAAGCCTGATTCAGTATCAATAGTAAACATCACCCCTGATGAGGCTAAATCAGAGCGAACCATACGTTGGACACCGGCAGATAAAGCAACACCGCGGTGATCGTAGCCTTGGTGAACACGATAAGAGATTGCGCGATCATTAAACAGTGAAGCAAACACATGTTTAATCGCAACTAAAATTGCATCGATACCTTGAACGTTTAAAAATGTCTCTTGTTGGCCGGCAAAAGAAGCATCAGGCATATCTTCAGCGGTTGCTGATGATCGTACTGCAAATGAGGCTTCAGATTCACCTTCACTTAAGGTCTGATAAGCATCACGAATATCTTTCTCAAACTGAGGGGTAAAAGGTGTATCAATCACCCATTGGCGAATTTGGTTACCCGCTTGTGCTAATTGATTAACATCATCAACATCAATACTATCAAGTAGCTCATAAATACGCTGATTAATACCACTTTGTTCCAGAAAATCATTAAACGCTTGCGCTGTGGTGGCAAATCCATTAGGAACAGACACACCCAGTTCCGCAAGATTAGTGATCATTTCACCGAGGGAAGCATTTTTCCCACCAACACGATCAACGTCATTCATACCCAATTGGTTATACCAAAGTACATTGCACGGGGTGAGGCTATTGCTGGACATTGAGAACAATCCTTTTTTAAACAAATGAGAGAGAGAAAAAAAAGAAAAACCCGCTGTCAAAACGACAACATAAATAAGCGTATCACAATGTTATGGAGAATATAGAAAGGTGAATCGATCAACCAGAAAACTTTATTTTTTTATCCTTTATAATCACTAAAAATACTATAGATAATATTGTCTGAATTGCTAATTCAGCTAAAAAAAAGGTGAGAGGAATGATATTAAGTTTGAATTCAATTAACTGTGATAATAATGAACTTGTTGATAGAACTGTTTTTTTTATCTCTGACGGCACCGCTATTACTGCAGAAGTCTTAGGCCATGCGGTACTCTCACAATTTCCATTAAAAATGAAAAGCTATACCTTACCTTTTGTATCTTCTGTAGAAAGAGCAGAAGAAATAAAAAATAAGATTAATGAAATTTATAAAAAAAGTGGCGCCAAGCCTCTGGTTTTCTACTCTATTATTAGTCCTGATGTAAAACGAATAATAAATAGTAGTGAAGGATTCTGTCAGGATATTGTGCAGTCATTAGTTCTCCCCTTAGAAAAAGAAATTGGCGTTCAAGCGCTACCTCAATTAAATAAAACGCACGGTTTAACGGAAAAAAATCTCAGCAAATATGATGCTCGAATTGCTGCTATTGAATACACTTTATCTCATGATGATGGGATCTCTTTACGCAATCTCGACCAGGCGCAAGTGATCTTAATCGGTGTCTCACGCTGCGGTAAAACCCCTACCAGTTTATATTTAGCGATGCAATTTGGCATTCAAGCGGCTAATTACCCTTTTACTGCTGATGATATGGATTTTTTAAAATTGCCTCCTGAATTAAAAGAGTATCAACATAAATTGTTTGGCTTAACCATTGCTCCAGAACGCCTTGCTGCTATCCGTAGCGAACGTCGTGAAAACAGTCGTTATGCATCTATTCGTCAATGTCGTATTGAATTAGCGGAAGTTGAAGCGCTATTTAGGAAAAATAACATTTCTTACCTAAATACGACAAACTACTCTGTTGAAGAAATTTCCACTAAGGTAATTGATTCTATGGGATTAGCCAGAAGAATGTTCTAGAGACAGTAAGTCATTTTTTATTTATTTTTCACCAATAACAGTGTTGAAATTAGCTGAATTTCGTTTATTGTGATCTTAATCACTGGGTAGACTTACCCTGTATTTTTATTGAGATAAATTATGTTAAAAACAGACGAATTACGGACAAAGGCTTTAGCCAGCCTAGTAACGCCGGAAACGTTAGCTAATGAGTTACCCATCTCACAAGAGATTATCAGTAATATCACTTCTGCCCGTCAACGCATTGAAGCTATTCTCACTGGTGAAGATAAACGACTATTAGTTATTATTGGCCCTTGCTCTATACATGATCCCAAGGCAGCTAAAGAGTACGCAACAAAACTAAATCAACAAAAAGCGCGTTTTCATGACCGTCTAGAAATCGTGATGAGAACCTATTTTGAAAAACCGCGTACCGTTATTGGTTGGAAAGGCCTTATTTCTGATCCTTTCCTTGATAACTCTTGTAATGTTAATGAAGGCATTCGTATTGCAAGGAAACTGCTAATTGAGATCAACGCATTAGGACTTCCCTCAGCCACTGAATTTCTTGATATGGTCACGGGACAATATATTGCAGATTTAATCAGCTGGGGAGCAATCGGGGCAAGAACAACAGAGAGTCAAGTTCACCGTGAAATGGCCTCCGCCCTCTCTTGCCCTGTGGGATTTAAAAATGGCACTGACGGTAATATACGCATTGCGATAGATGCCATTCGTGCCGCTCGTGCCAGTCACACCTTTTTATCACCTGATAAAACGGGACGTATGACAATTTACCAAACCAGCGGAAATCCCTACGGTCATATTATTATGCGTGGCGGTAAAAAGCCTAATTATCATGCCAGTGATGTAGCAGATGCTGTTGATGCACTGAAACAACTTGATTTACCTGAACACTTGGTCATCGATTTTAGCCATGGTAATTGTGAAAAAATTCATCGTCGCCAACTTGAAGTTGCACGCAATGTCGCTCAACAAATTACGGATGGTTCACAAGCTATTGTCGGTGTTATGGCAGAAAGCTTTTTACAAGAGGGATCACAGAAAGTCACAGCAGATAAGGTGCTGACCTATGGACAATCGATCACTGATCCTTGTCTCAGTTGGGAAGATACCGAACAATTACTGGAATTATTAGCTCAAGCGGTTGAAAGTCGATTTAAATAATATCGCCAAAAAGGAGAGTGTTACCTCTCCTTTTTAACTTACACAAAAAGTCGTTATCCATCTTCATTAAGCCTTATCTTCTTCCACAGCTAATCAACTGTATGATTTTTATTCTAACACCCTATTTTTGTTGTTCTTTTGTTACTAATCATCTTAAATTTAGGCGTTTACGTTAAAAAAAGCTTGTCTAAAATATTCTGATAACGATAATGATTATCATAATCATAACCTCTATCAGTATTGCTATTGAAATGAATAAAAATGTTCATAATTTAAACGATTCATCGATAACACGTGAAACAAGCTCCCCAGTCATTCAATCTATAAATAGCATAGAATTACTGGGTAAATCGGGCGTGGTTTATATTCAACATAACGGAGAGTTGTATCAGTTACGCCAAACAAAAACAGGAAAACTTATCCTAACAAAATAAATATTTAATCCCTTTTCGCAAGCCACCTATTTTGCTAGGCAGCCAGCTAATTCACTCCATATACAAGGACTTTTATGGATATTAATGGTATGTCTATGCTGAAAAGAAATTTCAAATACTCCACATTAGCTACAGCAATTTGTCTGTTATACGCGCCGACTACTTTTGCTCATATTGAAAAAGTAGAGACAGATACATTGACTGTTATTGGGCAACAAGACAATCAAATAACGGATTTTCAATCTGTCGTCGATACCCGTTCAGCACAAGCTCAAACCGCATCTACCACGGGACAATTGTTAAAACAAATCCCGGGGATCACCGTATCAGGGACGGGGATCACCAATGGTGGCAATATTATGATGCGTGGTTACGATCAAAGAGGTGTCAAAATCTTTGTGGATGGTATTCATCAACCTATTGATAATACTATGAACAAGCTTGGTGGCCTTTTTATTGAACCTTCACTTATTTCGCGCGTTAAAGTCAAACATGGTGGCTCTTCGGTTAAACATGGAAGTGGCGCGCTAGGTGGCGTTGTTTCGTTCTCAACTCTCCATCCAAATGAGTTATTAGACGCCAATAAAAACCTTGGTGCTAAATTATTTAGCTCATTCTCTTCTGCGGATAAACATTTTTCTTATGGTGGTGTGATCGCAGGTAGACATCAGTTAGTGGAAGGGTTATTGGCTTATAGCCAAAGAGAGCGTGGCCCGATACGTATTGCTGATGACTCAATATTAAATAACCACGAACGTATCAAAAATTATTTTGCAAAAGCCTATGTTTACCCTACAGAGGAACAAACAGTTATTTTTTCTGCCCGTCAATATAATAATGCAGGAGAGCAAAGAGAAGTTTTAAATCGAATGGGAGGGTTTGGAAAAAGAGACAGTAATAATATGTATCGAGCCACCAAACAAAATGATATCTCACTCACCTATCATTTAAATCCAAATAATTATGATTGGCTCGATCTGAGCACTCAACTTTATTATTCTCAGTTTAAAATTGCGCATACGTTTCTGACGGATACACGCAAAGAAATATATCCAGACATAGAAAGTGTGCTAGGTAATTCTGAAAAACGTACCCAATATACCTATGGTATGAAAGTAGAAAACGCCTTTAATTTAAATTACTTTCAAGATAGGTTGACTCAATCTGTGATTATCGGCATTGATGCTGAAAAACAGAAGATGGTATCGAATAATAAGGCTAAAAATTTCCCTTTATCACATATGGATAATGCCTCAGGTTGGGTTCATAACACGTTCAATACCCCTCTATTACCCATTACTTTAATTGCGGGTCTTCGTTACAACTATTATCAAAATGTCCCTGATAACAGTAAAACTTTAGATTACTACAAAGACTTAAATAAAAAAGGAGACATGACCTCCGCCGACAAATATCAAGAAACATATCAAAATATTTCTAAAAATATTGCGTTACGTCTCACACTGACCAAATGGTTACAGATCTATTCTTCTTATTCTGTTGCCTTTAGGGCGCCGACTTTAAGCGAAATGTATAATGACTCAGTACATTTCACTATAATTTCCCCTTTTAATAAGAAAAGCTATGATGCTCGTTGGGTTCCAAATTCCACATTAGAACCAGAGACGAATAGAACATGGGAACATGGTATCAATTTACAAAAAAATGCGTTGCTTTTTACCAATGACCAGCTAAACATTAAAGCTTCATATTACAGCACTGAATCGATTGACCACATTACTTATCAACAGTGGTATCATAGTCGTAAGCCTATCCAATTAAAAAATAGTCATATTGCGTTATCTCCCATTAAAGATGCTCGTGAACCTTTATTATTTCAATCAGTTAACTTGCCTAAAGCGCTTATTCACGGCTTTGATTTAAGATTGCTATATTCTCATCCATACATCGCTATGGGGGTAAATTACAATCAAACTAAAACCTTGGAACTGTCGTCTCTAGAGACTATTTCAATGGTGCGCCCTGAAACATTAACCGCTTTTATAAATGTACCCATTATCAAAACACCATTTTCTGTTGCTTGGTCAGGAAAGTTTGCCGGTCCAACGGCCAAAAAAGGCACACATAAATACCCTGGTTCAGAGGAAGTGACTACTCGATTAAAAGAAGATCTTCAGCAATACCCCGGCTATGGTGTGCATAGTTTTGCAGTCAACTATCAATCCAATAATAAAGATATACAAGCCTCATTGGTACTCGATAATGCATTCAACAAATTGTATTACTCAACGGTAGGCGTACCTCAAGAAGCTAGAAATATCAAAATGTCTGTCAGTTATCGCTGGTAAACAATAAAAAGAGCAATGATTTTTATCATAACGGGCTGTTGAGTTTAGCAGCCCATTTTAATAACGGAGATCGACCTGTATGTCTCAATCATCGCGATGCATAAAGGTGAGTGTTTTAGTTGTTGCAACAGCGATTAGCAGTGCATTCGCTGAAAATAAAAATCAAATCTATGGAGAAAAAAATAGCGGGGAGAGAAACACACAAATAATAACGGTTTATGCAACAGGTAACGAGCGAGATAGCTTTACATTACCTATGATGTCGACCGTCATAAAAAATAACAGTGCTTTGACAGAAACGGCTGGAAGTGCCACTGAATTGTTGCGTCATATACCAGGCATTTCAATATCAGGAGCTGGCCGCACAAACGGTGAAACTATTAGTATGCGTGGCTACAGTAGTAACGGTGTTTTGACACTAGTAGATGGCATACGCCAAGGTACTGATACAGGTCATATTGACAGTATTTTTGTCGATCCTCTACTCATTAAACAAGTTGAAGTGGTTCGTGGCCCTTCAGCACTTTTATATGGTAGTGGTGCTCTCGGTGGGGTTGTGGCATATGATACCGTTGATGCCAGCGACTTGCTTGCAAAAAATGAACATGGTGGTGTGCGTGTTACCGCCCTTGGTAATACGGCACAACAGAGTCAAGGATTTGGCATTACCGCTTTTGGTCAACAAGACAATTTCGATGGATTACTCGCCCTCTCCGCTCGTGATAAAGGTACAACTCGCTATGGAGGCGGTTATCGTGCGCAAAACGATGAAACAATCATTAACTTATTATCTAAAGGACGTTGGTTTATTGATGATAGCAATACGTTAAGTGGCCAATTACGCTATTATCATAACAACGCACAACAGCCTAAGGATCCACAACTCGCCAATAACCCAACACCGGCTAATGTAGCGACAAATCGTACTACAACACAAAAAGATGCACAGTTAACCTATCAATATCATCCTAGTGATATGTCATGGATTAACCTAAAAACACAAGCCTATTACAGCGAGGTAGATATTAATGCGAAAACACAACAAAAAGGATTTGAAGGTAGAGAGCAAAAAACCTATGGCATTAAACTTGAAAATCGCACTCAATTAACCACCTACCCCTTTGCTGCTCACGCTTTAACTTATGGCGGTGAGATCTATAAGCAAAAGCAATCACCCAGTGCAAATGCCGAAAGCTTCCCTAAAGCAGATATTCGTTTTATGTCAGGCTGGTTACAAGATGAAATGACTTTACGTGATGTACCCATTTCATTCATCGTCGGTACAAGGTTTGATAAATATAGCAGTCAAAATGATCGTTATGATGACATCAGCGCTGATAAATGGTCATCAAAAGGAGCCGTTAGTATTACACCCACAGATTGGTTAATGCTTTATACCTCTTATGCTCAAGCTTTTAGAGCACCAACAATTGGCGAGATGTATAACGATGCTAAACATTTTGATGCCCCATTCCCCGGAGCACCAACCAATTACTGGCGCCCTAACCCTAATTTAAAGCCCGAAACCAATTCAACAACTGAATACGGGTTCGGTTTTCAATTCGACGACTTATTATCTAATAATGATAATCTGAAAATTAAAGCTGCCCATTTCAATACGCGTGCAAAAGATTATATTGATACAGATGTCGCTATTTTTCAGGGATATACACAATCGACGAATATTCCAAGAGCAACTATTTGGGGTTGGGATATCGAGATGAATTATCAATCGAAGTTCTTTAGTTGGGATTTGGCTTATAACCATACAAAAGGAAAAGATAATGCCAGTAATGCCTCTATTACCTCTATTGAGCCAGATACATTAACCAGTCGCCTCGATATTCCCGTACCCAATAGTGATTTTTCTGTAGGTTGGGTGGGACAATTTACTAAAAAAACAGATTTTACAAAACATGATCGCTTTAATCGCCCGACCAATCGCCAACAAGCGGGTTATGGTGTCAATGATTTCTACCTCCGTTATGAAGGTAGTGCTTCATTAACAGGGCTAACAACCTCACTGGTACTGGGTAATGCATTTGATAAAAAATACTACTCTTCTGCGGGTATTCCTCAAGAGGGCCGAAATGCAAAAGTACTGGTGAGTTATCAATGGTAATTAACAATAAAATAAACGAAACAATAGGAGTTTCCGTGACTAAACCTCTTTATGAGAGCTACCTGCAAGCAAAAAATGAAAAAAAAGCATCTTATGCGCGTGATTTAGCAACTTACCTTAATGTAAGTGAAGCTGAGCTTACTCACGCGCGTGTTGGGCACGATGCTAAACGCTTACATGGTGATGTTCGTGATATTTTAACCGCTCTCGCAACCGTAGGCGAAGTGAAAGCCATTACTCGTAATGAAATTGCGGTTCATGAACATCTTGGTGAATATACCAATGCTCGTTTTAACGATCATGCAGGATTGATCTTAAACCCTCGAGCCCTCGATTTACGCTTTTTCTTCTCTCATTGGGCAAGTATCTTTGCATTAACCGAAGAGACGGCTCGTGGCATTCGTCATAGTATTCAATTCTTTGATCTTCATGGTGATTCTCTCCATAAAGTGTATACCACTGATAATACTCATATGGACGCATGGAATACCTTAATCGATACTTATTTATCACCAGAAAATCCCGTATTAGAGATTACCCCCGCTAAATCTTTTACTGATGCACCGGTAACAACGGCATTAGCACAACAGTTAGAACAGCAATGGCGCTCGATGACTGACGTACATCAATTCTTTAAAATCCTGCAAGAAAATAATCTCAGTCGCCAGCAAGCGTTCAAAGCGGTCAGTGATGATTTAGCTTATCAAGTAGATAATAGTGCCTTAAAAACATTATTAGCACTGGCGAAAGAAGTACAAAATGAAATTATGATTTTCGTGGGTAATCGAGGTTGTGTACAGATCTTTACCGGTAAAATTGATCGTTTAGTACCTCATCAATTTGAAAATAGTGAACAAGTATGGATTAACATTTTTAATCCTGCATTTACACTGCATTTAATTGAGAGCGAAATTGTGGAAAGCTGGATCACTCGTAAGCCAACCCAAGATGGTTTTGTCACAAGTCTTGAACTATTTGATAGCAAAGGTCAACAGATTGCTCAGCTCTATGGACAACGCACTGAGGGAACAAAAGAACAACAACAATGGCGTGAGCAACTCAACGCTCTTGCTAAAATAGCTTAATAGAAGGATAGCTCAATGAAAAAATGGCTTCTTTTGATCCTGTGTAGTTTGATGACATTCACCAGCCTCGCTAAACAACGTATTGTCACTATTGGTGGTGATATTACTGAAATTGTTTTTGCATTAGGTGCAGGCGATCAGGTCATTGCTAGAGATAGTACGAGTTTAGTACCAGAGCAAGTTAAATCATTACCCGATGTGGGTTATATGCGCATGCTCAATCCTGAAGGTATTCTTTCGGTTAAACCGACGCTGATTATTGCTAGCGAATTAGCTCGCCCTTCTTTTGCATTACGTCGTATCGAAAAAGCTGGTGTACCTGTTGAAACTATTACGGGTACACGTTCATTAGAAGCCATTAATGAAAAAATCGATGCCATTGCAACCCTCTTACAAAAAGAAACAGAGAGTCAGCAATTAAAAGAAAAGCTCACTCAATCTATTAATCAAATTGCCACGACGCCTATTGATAAAAAAATTATTTATATCATGAGCCATGGTGGTGTTGCCCCTATGGCTGCCGGTCAAAATACTGCTGCAGATACGATTATCACACTGGTAGGCGGAAAAAATGCTATGCAAGGTTTTAGTAGTTATCGCCTATTGTCACAAGAAGGGGTTATTGCCAGCCAGCCTGATATTTTGTTGGTCACTAAAGAGGGAATAAAAGGTATTGGAGGTATCGAAAAACTGTGGGACTTGCCCGGCATAAAGTACACCCCCGCAGGTAAAAATAAGCGCTATATCGTTGTTGATGATATGGGTTTATTAGGCTTTACCTTATCAACCCCCAAAGTTATGCAACAAATTCGTCAAGCATTGGAGCAATAATGTCTCGTTTTCGCTCACCGTGGATGAGTATTGCCATTTTACTCATCTTATTTACCATCATTACGCTTATTTCTGTTAATAGCGGCCCGCTAGCACTCTCATTTAGTACTTTATGGGATCGCTCTTTTGATGATATAGAGTGGCAAATTTGGCTTGATATTCGTTTACCTCGAGTACTATTAGCTATTCTCGTCGGTGGCGCTTTAGCCATATCAGGCACCATCATGCAAGGACTATTTAGAAACTCACTTGCCGATCCTGGATTACTAGGTATTAGCAGTGGTGCTGCGCTAATGGTCGCTATTGTGATTATTTTACCCTTCTCTTTTTTATCCGTATTTTCTTTCTACAGTCATATTATTGCCGCCTTTATTGGCGGCTTAATAGTGGCAATGATTATTTTTTCATTGCATCAATTAAGTGATGGTAACTTGGCAAGATTACTCCTAGCGGGAATTGCCATTAATGCGCTTTGTATGTCTTTTATTGGTGTATTGAGCTATATCAGCACAGATCAGCAACTGCGCCAATTTTCACTATGGATGATGGGCTCTTTAAGTAAAATAGACTGGAACACCTTGGCGATTGCAACTCTCGTGATTATTCCCATTAGTGCATTAGCCTGTTGGCAAGGTCATAAACTTAACCTATTACAACTCGGTGATGAAGAAGCACATTATTTAGGGTTAAATGTAAGAAAAACAAAATTTATTTTACTACTACTCAGTGCCATTTTAATCGGTTGTGCCGTTGCATTAAGTGGTGTTATTGGGTTTGTTGGTCTTGTGGTGCCCCACCTTATTCGTATGCGATTAGGCAGTAACCATATTTGGTTATTACCGGCCACCCTATTAGGGGGAGCAATACTCTTATTAGCCGCAGATACCCTGTCAAGAACCTTGGTATCCCCTGCGGAAATTCCTGTAGGACTTATTACCGGACTTCTTGGTGGACCTTATTTTCTTTGGCTTATTTTACGACAACCAGCAGGACGCATGTCATGATGGAAGATCAACACACTCCATTATTATATGGCAATAACTTGAGCTATAAAATCGGCAATAAAACTATTCTTGAGGATGTTTCTATTGCACTTAACACCGGTGAGCTTGTCACAATCATTGGTCCGAATGGTGCTGGGAAATCATCATTATTACGTTTATTGACCGGCTATACCCCCCCGACACAAGGAGAATGTTTTTTTAAAGGGAAAACTTACTCACAGTGGAATAGCCAATTATTAGCGCAAAACCGTGCTGTTATGCGACAAAACAGCCAGCTATCATTCTCTTTTTCTGTAGAAGAAGTCGTCGCTATGGGAAGAGCGCCACATGGGCAAAAACATAAACAAATCGCAATAGAAACCGCGCTATTACAAACCAATTGTTTAAAGCTCAAAACAAGAGATTACCGTCAATTATCAGGTGGAGAGCAA
Source organism: Proteus sp. G2609 (assembly GCF_963896135.1). Taxonomy (NCBI): domain Bacteria; kingdom Pseudomonadati; phylum Pseudomonadota; class Gammaproteobacteria; order Enterobacterales; family Morganellaceae; genus Proteus; species Proteus sp. G2609. Next base: position 45,943 of record NZ_CAWQNB010000039.1, read on the forward strand.
CAAAGAGTGCAACTTGCTAGAGTGCTTGCTCAACTTTGGCAACCGACACCTGAGAATGTTGCGCTATTTCTTGATGAACCCACATCGGCACTTGACCTCTACCACCAGCAACAAAGTTTGCGTTTATTAAAGCAACTGGTCAAAACGCAAAATTTGATGGTGTGTTGTGTTCTGCACGATCTCAACCTCGCCTCCCTTTATGCTGATCGTATTTTATTACTGCATCAGGGAAAATTAGTTTGCGAAGGTACACCTCAAGATGTGCTCACCGCTGAGAATATTGAAAAATGGTATGGCGCCGAGGTCAGTGTTAATACTCATCCTGAGTTATCTCAACCTCAAGTTTTTTTACGCCCATAAATAATAAAAGAGAAAGGACTGAGCCCTGTTGAATACAGAGCTCAGTCCTTAAAAGACGCTTAATAACATAATTTCTATTGGATAATTATTACCTTCACCAAATAGAGTATTACTGCAATGGTAAAGCAAAACTCACTTTTACCGTCTCCATGGGTACTTCTGTTTTTATGCTTTGAATGCTAGGAATTTGTGTTAAATAATCAGCGTGAAAACGGCGATAAGTGGCGAGATCTTTTGTCACAATGCGAATAAGTGCATCACATTCTCCCGCCATTAGATGACATTCAACCACTTCGGGTAATACTTTTATCGCCTTTACAAATTCTTCAATAGTTTCAGCATCTTGTGCTCTGAACCAAATTCGCGCAAATAAAGATAATCCTGCATCAACTTTACTACCATCTAATACGGCAACATAACGCGTGATCACACCTGACTCTTCAAGTAAACGTACACGACGTAAACAAGGAGATGGTGAGAGTCCCACTTCTTTTGCCAGTTCGATGTTTTGAATTTTGCCATCGCGCTGTAACACTTGCAAAATATGCTTGTCTATCTTATCCAATTTTATTGACATCAAAGATTAACCTTAGTTCTATTTGTGGAATTTTATTGCCAATTAATTATTTTTGTTAGCAACAAAGCAACCCGATTTTTACGAAAATATCATATAATTTTTCAGCTAAATTGCACAGCAAAAACGATATTTTCTTCAATTGCTCAATCAGGTGAAAAAGATGGAATTTAACACTTTGTTATTCTTTGCCCTTACAGTACTGCCTTTAATTTGCACACCTGGCCCCGATATTCTTTTTATCTCCTCACAAGGATTAGCGGGAGGAATAAAATCAGCGTGGTTTGCCAATATCGGTGTCATTTCAGGTTATATCACACATGCTATTCTTAGTGCTTTGGGTCTTGCAACGATAATGGCAACCTCTCCCATTTTCTTTTATCTACTAAAGTGGCTAGGTGTGATTTATATTACCTACTTAGCAATCAAAATGCTGATATCTGCATGCCAAAAAGGCCAACTCGCACTAAATGCAGATAAAAAAACACATCTCTTTCGCAAGGGCTTTTTAACGAGTTTTCTTAATCCGAAAGGCTTACTCGTCTATCTGGCTATTTTACCAAATTTTATCAATAACCAGAATGATATCGCTATGCAATCTCTGCTTTTATCTGGGATATTTATCACTATTTGTCTATTTATCTATGGCTTTTTAGGTACGATTTTCGCTTATATTGGTTTAAAAGGCGGATTAAGTGATAAAGGACGCCGTTATAATGATGGCATTGCCGGCAGTTTACTCACCTTTGCAGCCGTTAATTTAGCCCTTAATTAGAGGGCTAGCATCACTTTATAGTGATATTTGCTCAATGCCGTGCAATATGACCATTTAACTGATGAATACGTACGCTAATGTGCTATTTACGACGTAATTTTCGACACCCTTCACCAATAATTTGCATTCCTTTTTCAGTCTGACTATTCCATTGAAAAGAAGAGTTTAAACGAAAAGCATGATTAAACTGTGAACTGGTCGAAAACATAGCACCTGGTGCAATACTCACCCCTCTTTCGAGAGCAAAATGGTACAATGTATTAGCATCAAAGCTTGGCTCGAATTCTAGCCATAGGAAATAGCCTCCGACAGGAATATTCACTTTAACATCTTTAGGCAAATGCGTTTGTATGGCCTGTAACATACGATAACGTCTCTGCTCTAATAATAATCTTAAGCGACGTAGATGCCCGTCATAACCCCCTTGTGATAAATAGTCAGCAATAGCTTGTTGTGTTGGCATACTCGCTGATACAGTACTCATCATTTGTAACTGCTGTATTTTAGTCGCATGTTTTCCGGCTGCGACCCACCCGACTCGAAATCCTGGCGCTAAACATTTAGAAAAAGAAGCGCAGTGCAATACGCTATTGGATTTATCAAAGCCTTTCACAGGCATTGGCGCTTTTGGACTATTATACAGTTCACCATAGACATCATCTTCAATTAAGGTTATCTGTTTTGCCGCTAAAATTTCCACTAGTCTGATTTTATTTTCATCAGGCATAGTGCCACCTAATGGATTTTGGCAATGACTCATCAACCAACACGCTTTAATGTCGTATTGTTCTACCACCTTTTCTAACTCATCTAAACAAATGCCTGTCACCGGATCGGTTTTGATAGCAATCGCTTTTAATCGTAAACGCTCTATCGCCTGTAATGCACCATAAAAAGCAGGAGATTCTATGACAACCCAATCTCCTGGCTCAGTAACAGCTTGTAAACTAAAACTTAATGATTCCATCGCACCTGCGGTGATCACAATATCGTCAGGCGATACATGAATACCTTGCAGTGCATAGCGTTGGGCTATATTACGACGTAGTTTTTCATTACCAGGAGGTAAATTAATCACTGAACTTTGAGGGGCTAAATGTCTAGCGGCAGAGGCTAATGCTCGGCTTAATTTAGGTTGTATGAATAAACTGGGATCTGGAAAGGCGGAACCGAACGGAATGATATTGGGATCTTTACAGGCTTGAAGAACATTGAATATAGAGGCGCTTATCTCAACATTTTCACTCATATGTAGCCCTTTGCTGGCAGTTACTTGAGCAAAACCGGTATTGCGATGTGCAACATAATAACCTGATTGCGGACGAGCGGTGATCCACCCTTGACTTTCTAACAGTTGATAAGATTGTAAAACGGTCATTAAACTCAAACCTGATTGTTTAACCGTATCCCGTAATGAGGGTAAACGATCGCCTGATTGCCAAATATTATCTTCAATTTGTTGGCGTATCTGTGCCGCAAGCTGTTCATATCGAGTCATATTTACCTATTCACCCTCAAACTGTTATAGTCATTTTTAAACTTATTGTCACTATTATAGTTTACTGTCATATGGTCTACTTATCCACACGATTTACCTGCTATTTACAGATCAGCGCGATTTGTATATCAAAATAATGAGGTTGTTTATGTTTGGGTTAAGTGCCTTTGATTTGGCGCGTATCCAATTTGCGTTTACCGTTTCTTTCCATATTATCTTCCCCGCAATTACTATAGGGCTAGCCAGCTTCTTAGCTGTCTTGGAAGGCTTATGGCTAAAAACTCGCAATAAGGATTATTTAGCGCTATTCCATTTTTGGTCAAAAATATTCGCTGTTAACTTTGCTATGGGCGTCGTCTCTGGTCTCGTTATGGCATATCAGTTCGGTACTAATTGGAGCTTTTTCTCCGATTTTGCCGGCTCTATCACCGGCCCTTTATTGACTTATGAAGTACTTACAGCATTCTTCTTAGAAGCTGGATTTCTAGGTGTGATGTTATTTGGCTGGAACAAAGTAGGTGAAAAATTACACTTTTTCGCCACTTGCATGGTGGCATTGGGTACATTAATGTCAACATTTTGGATTTTAGCCTCCAACAGTTGGATGCAAACACCACAGGGATTCGAAATCGTCAACAATCAAGTAGTTCCCGTTGATTGGCTAGCGGTTATTTTTAATCCTTCCTTCCCTTATCGTCTTGCTCATATGGGCGTTGCTGCATTTCTTGCTTCGGCATTCTTTATTGCCGCCTCGGCTTCATGGCATTTATTAAAAGGCAACAAGACCTCTGCAATGAAGAAGATGCTCTCGATGTCTATATGGATTATCTTAATCTTAGCGCCTATTCAAGCACTTATTGGTGATATGCATGGTTTAAATACGTTAAAACATCAACCCGCCAAAATTGCCGCGATTGAAGGGCATTGGCAAAATAATCCTGGTGAGGCTACACCGTTAATTCTATTTGGTATACCGGATATGGATGAAGAAAAAACCAAATATGCTCTTCAAATTCCTTATTTGGGTAGCCTGATATTAACTCATAGTTTAGATAAACAAGTACCAGCACTAAAAGAATTTCCTAAAGATGATAGGCCAAATTCACTGATTGTTTTTTGGTCATTTCGTATTATGGTCGGCCTTGGCATGCTGATGATTTTAGTGGGTGTATGGGGCACATGGTTACGTTACAAGAAAAAATTATATCAATCTAACCTCTTCTTGCGATTCACTTTTCTAATGGCACCTTCAGGATTAATTGCCATTTTAGCGGGTTGGTTTACTACAGAAGTAGGTCGACAACCTTGGGTTGTGTATGGGATACAACGAACACGAGATGCGGTATCTGCTCATGGTGAAATGCATATGAGCATTAGCCTACTGATTTTCTTTATCGTTTATGGATCTGTATTCGGAATTGGATATGCCTATATGTTAAAACTTATCCGCAAAGGTGCGCCGGAGGTTCAAGATGGGAATTGATTTACCCGTTATTTGGTTCATCATCATCATATTTAGCACATTAATGTATATTGTGATGGATGGTTTCGATCTCGGCATTGGCATGCTCTATCCTTTTATAAAAGAGAGAGAAGATCGCGATTTAATGATGAATACTGTCGCCCCGGTATGGGATGGCAATGAAACATGGCTAGTTTTAGGTGGTGCGGCGCTATTTGGTGCGTTTCCTTTAGCGTATTCAGTGATCCTTGATGCTTTAGCCATGCCTTTAACTATCATGCTAGTTGCGCTTATTTTCAGGGGCGTTGCTTTTGAATTTCGCTTTAAAGCCGATGACACTCATAAAGTTTTTTGGGATAACGCCTTTATTGTCGGCTCTCTATTAACCACCTTTATGCAAGGTATAGTCGTCGGTAGTATTGTTCAAGGTTTACCCATTATTGACCGTACTTTTGCAGGAAGCTATTTTGATTGGCTATCACCCTTTGCCCTGTTTTGTGGCTTTGGTCTAGTCATTGCCTACTCACTGTTAGGGTGTGGCTGGCTCATTATGAAAACTCAAGGCCATTTACAACAGAGTTTGTATAAAGTGATCTTGCCATTAACGTTCGTTATGCTAGCAGTGATAGCCATAGTCAGTTTATGGACACCATTAGCACAACCGGCGATTGCTGAACGTTGGTTTTCACTACCCAATATTTTCTTTTTCTTACCTGTACCACTGCTAGTGTTATATAGCGCTTGGTTGATTATTCGCGCAGTAAAGAAAAAAGGTCATTACTTACCTTTCTTTGCTTCTCTAGCGATTATATTTCTTGGTTTTACTGGGCTAGGGATTAGTATCTGGCCAAATATTATACCGCCGGCAATTAGTTTTATCGATGCATCAGCACCACCGGAAAGCCAAGGTTTTATGCTCGTTGGTGCGCTATTTATCATTCCCATTATTCTCGTTTATACATTCTGGAGTTATTACGTATTCAGAGGAAAAACCAATTATGAAGAAGGCTATCACTGATCCGAACCCTGAAACAAAACCCTCATTACTGAAAAAATGGGGTTGGTTAATTACCATTTGGTTTTGTAGTGTTTTAGCGCTATTTGCCGTTTCTTCGCTATTTCGTTTTTTAATGACGGCAGCGGGAATGAAAGTAAAGTAAAAAATCAATCAGGTAATATAAAAATAAAGCGGGATAAATTCCCGCTTTATATTAGTTAAAAAAATTCCTCTTTTTAACTCGCGTTACGGTTAGTGACTCTCCCCTCATAAAAATACAAGCGCTTTAATTTGTTGATTTTTATTTTCTTTATTTACATCTTATTTGAACTACATCACGCTTCGACAAGTCAATCTTATTCATGGCTTTACTAAATTAGTGTTAATAGTGATAATGACTATCATTATTGATTGTAAATGATAATATATAACAAGTAATAAATAGCTTAGATGGGTTGGATAAACGTGAGTAATCAAGACAGCACACAACAAAAGAATATTTATCGTCCTGCACCACCTCGTTTGGTGCAAGTAAAACGTATAGTAGATATCACGCCGGGCATGCGCTCTATTACCTTTACTAGCGATGACTTGGACAATTATCCAAGTCACACAGGGGGTGCCCATTTAAAAATATTTTTACCTGTAGAAGGTCAAACTAAACCAACAATTCCAACACTCACTGACAAAGGCCCTAGTTGGCCCGAAAACCAACCAAGAGCGATAGTGCGAACATACAGTGTGCGAGCTATTCGTCCCGAATTAAAAGAGCTTGATATTGAATTTGCGGTTCATGAAGATGCAGGGCCGGCCATTAATTTTGCTTTAAATGCCAAGGTAGGTGATTATATTGGCATTACTAATCCCGGAGGGCCTGATCCCCTATTGGCTCCCGCTTCTCATTACTATATGGCAGCCGATCCCAGCTCATTACCCGCTTTAATGGCATTAATTGAAACAATGTCACCCGATGTACAGGGTAAAGCGGTGATCCGCATAGAAAATGAATCTGATCGCCAAATTATTGATGCTCCTCAGGGACTAGAAATTGTTTGGTTAGTCGGCTCTGTTGAAACACAAACTCAGCCTCTGATTGATGAATTTATCTCTTGGTCGTTACCAAAGGAAGATGTGGCATTTTGGATCGCCGGAGAAGATAAAATTATCCGTGCACTAAGACGTTATATTCGTCGTGATAAAGGCTATGAGCGCGGACAGATTTATGCTATCCCTTATTGGCGTTTTGGCTTTAATGAAGAAGGTTATCATGCAGAGCGTCATCATGTTATGGATAATGAAGATGTAAGCTAGGCGTATTTTAGATAAAACGAGTTGGCTGTACCGGCAGCATATTAAGACCCTCATTTAATATGCTGCCTTTTTATAGGAATGATAATAGCGAAGAAATCTTTAATATTTAACTTATATAAACAATAATTCACCTAATACAACTCCTGACAAAACAAACAAAAAAACTATCAACTCATCAAAATTAAATAAATAACAGAAATAAAACCCAATTTACACAGTCAATTCAAACAAAAAAATATAAACCATTAAGCCAATCAAAAGTTTTCACTAAAATAATATTTAATTATTATTGAAACAGAACAGTAATTTAATTATTATACCGCAGCTTGACGTTACTCTTTATTAGCTAAAAATAACATATTGAACTTAATTTATTTATATTTTTAGAGTGAAGAATTCAAAAACAATAGCAAATAATAATTTTATTATCTTCAATTGATTATTAGGATTTGACTAAGTCAAAAAATAATAGAGATTAACCTAAATCTATGTATTTTTACTATTGAATTAAGGATGAAAAATGAATTGGTACCTAGAGGTTATTAAAAATAATTACGCTAATTTTTCAGGCCGTGCGCGCCGAAAAGAATATTGGATGTTTATAGTGGTAAATACCATTATTTTAGCCGTGTTATATGGGATCATGTTTTCTTCTATCGACAGTTATACTGGTGAAATGAGTGGCACAGGCTTTGCTGCTTTGATTATTATCGGTATCTACTCTTTAGCAACTATTATTCCTAATATTGCAGTCACAGTGCGCCGTTTTCATGACCAAGATAGATCTGGTTGGATGGTTTTATTATCATTTATTCCTTTCGTTGGCGGACTGATCCTGTTTATTTTTATGTGTTTAGATGGTACTAGAGGTGAAAATAGATTTGGTCTTGACCCTAAAGCTTAATAGCTAATTAATTTCTATCTTAATACAGTAAGTAAACTATTTATATAATTTACTTACTGTGTTGATTCTCCTTTCTCTTACAGTCGCTTCTCTTATCCCCTATTAGCATAGGATTTTATACCTGATTATTTTAAGTAATATTATGCTCATGTACGCCATATAGTAATTTAAATAACATGAATGTTTTTTATCGGCAGCATATTAATACTCTTATTTAATATGCTGCCTTTTTTATTGCTATGCTAAAGAAATATTTTAATCACTATATGCTGTTAATACATGCTGACATAGACTGGAACGCACACAATCTTCTTCATTAAATTTAATGACACCAACACGATCATTAGCTTGAAAACGACTTAGTGCATCAGCTAATCCTGAGTTTACATTGGCAGGTAAATCGCATTGCGTAATATCACCGTTAACAATCACTGTCACATTTTCTCCCATTCGCGTTAAAAATAATTTCATTTGATTAATGGTGACATTTTGCGCTTCATCCAATATGACAAATGCATTTTCAAAAGTACGTCCTCTCATATAGGCAAATGGGGCTATTTCAACTTTGCCGATTTCAGGCCGTAAACAATATTGTAAAAAAGAGGCACCTAAACGTTTAACTAATACATCATAGACGGGACGAAAATAAGGCGCGAATTTTTCTGCTATATCGCCAGGAAGAAAACCTAAATCTTCATCAGCTTGTAATACAGGCCGAGTAACAATAATTCGCTCTATCTCTTTATTAATAAGGGCATCAGCAGCCATTGCTGCACTTAAAAACGTTTTACCACACCCCGCTTCCCCTGTCGCAAAAACTAAATTTTGATGTTTAATAGCGTTCATATATTGGCGTTGAACTTCATTACGAGGAGAGAGTGTTCGTTGATCACGTTTCTCTCTCGCCATACCAATTGTTTCTAGATCCCCAAATCCTGGTAAAACCATAACATTATCTCGATGGGCGGCATTACGTTGCTCTTTACGTAATGTACGTTTATTTTCTCTACGTAAACGTGTTGCTGCTTTTTGTCTACTCATAATGGTATTTACCTTTGTTAGTCTCAAAAAGTCATCAGATCAATCATTGTTTGACTAGAAAATAAGGTGAGCCTCCCTCAGACTCTATTGCGCTGTAGAAAACAAAAAAGCTGGTCACAAACTTGAGCATAAAACATCAATGCACAGTTGCTACCAGCTTTGTCTTGGTGATTTAAAATTTTGATTGCTTCTGTCATTCATATTCCCCATCATGGAGTTAGAGTGAAAATTAACGAAGCTTTATGACAGTATAATGACAGAACAAAAATTTTTTCAATATTTAAGTCATTAATAACGCGATTAAGTTAACATTTTGCTAACAAAGAGCGCTATTGAGGGGAATAAAATGCGTTTTTTAAAATTACCTTTTATTTATTGGCTGCTACTCAATTGCATCCCATTTATTGGCTTTGAACTACACTCAGGCAATATAAAACCCGGTGTTTTTTTCTATTTAGGTGCCCTAACGATCATCACTTCAGGGATTTGGCTATTTTTCTGCCTTTACTTTTTTATCAAACATAATACATCTCCTAACCCTCACCAGACACCGCGCCAGTTAGTCACCACAGGTCCATATAAAATAAGTAGAAACCCCATGTATCTTGGCTTTCTCGATATTAGTATTGGGCTGTTTTTTATTTTTGGTAACTGGGGATTTTTAGGGGCTGCGCTTGCCTTCTACTTTATTACCGATCGCTATACTATTGTGCAAGAAGAGAAAATATTAAGTGAGCGGTTTCCACAAGCGTGGCGACAATATTGCCGCCACGTTCGACGCTGGATATAACAGATGTAGACTAAAGCGCTTTACAGTTATTTGCTAATCGGTAACCCGCTTTAGTTGCTTCATTTTCGGTTTTAAAATATACCGCATTTTTATCTGACATGGTTCTATAACCAGTACAGTGTGAAAAATGATAAATTTTACTATTTAGATTACCTTTGATCTGCTCATCTTGGGAGACTGTGGGCGCTTTAGGCATTTCTATTTTGTCAGTTGTAGGACGATATGTTGCAGTTAATCCTGCACCACTATTTTTATGTCCTAACTGCCACTTCATTTGTCCCGTAACAAAGGGATTATGATGCCCAACAATGTTAGCAATTCGATTATCTCGCTCTCTTTCCCACGGTGTTGGTGGGTAAGCTTTATCCCATGCCATAAAAAGCTGTTGTTGTTGACGTGACATTGAGAGGTTATAACGATCATGCAAGTAGAAATAGACACGTGCAACTTGGCCTTTCACCTCATTACGAGGCTCAAAGGTGCGAGAAGCAAAATCGACCCGACTGCGACACTGGCCATATTGATAAGGCGCTTGAGATGATAATTGACCAAAGCTAAAATTACTGCGATCACCATTCACCTCTCCAATCGAAGGCGCTAGATTATGTAAATCAGCCTCAATTTTGCCAAAAATAGGATCGTTTTTAACACAGTTAGCTCGCCCACCATTTTGCCAGCATTGACGTTGATGACCAAAAACCCAAGCAGGGACGATATGTTCCCATTCAATACGTGAAGCTCGGGTGGCTTGTGCCCTCACTTGATAACCACAACTGGCTAAATTAACACGTCCCCCTGATTTTCCTACCCACTCCCAATGACAACCACAATACAGCGTACCTTGGTTGTTTTGATTTTGATCATAATAAATGCGTTCTCTGGCTAGCTGTTTTGCTTTAGTGAAATTTTCCGGTGCCTGTGCGGATACATTTAGCGTAATAATAAATAAACCTAACGCTAAAACAATATAGTGTAATATTTTTCTCAAAGTGCTATCTACCTTATACTCTCTTTTATTAAACCTAATAAGATTTATTATTAAATAACCAACTAATAATCTTATTTTTATTTGCGCTTACCATACCTTTTTTATTTATTTGAAGATATCTTTTTAATTCATTTTTTGATGGATTTACTAAAACAATACAAATGAAAAGTGCTAGAAAAAGGCGCTATTCATGTCATTGTGTAAAAACATCTTTGCTATGGTTTAAAGATTGGTATTTTAATGGAATAGATAAAATGAATGAGAATATGCTGAATTTAATGAATGAGCTCGTGGAAATAACCAAAAAGCATGCGAACAATGAAGATGTTAAAGCGCATGCTAATTTAGAGTCAGAAAATAAATTAAGAATTCAAATTATTATTTCTGGTAAAAACGAACTGGATATTACATTAAATTCGCTACAACATGCGGTATAAAGCATTTATACACTGGGACGTTTACGATATAACCACAATCCCGGTAAAGATAGCCCAATAGAAAGAGCACCCACAATAAATGAAGCTTTAAGAAAATTAGTCACTAAAGCTTCAAAAATTTCTTCGCTATAGCCTATTTGAGTTAACTTCACCACTGAGATCATCGCAACATAAGCATTGATCCCAGGAAACATAGGAATAATTGCTGCAACAGTGAAAACTTTTGGATGAGCTAGCCACCAGCGTGACCATTGAATACCTATACAACCGACTAGAATAGCGGCACAAAAGCTTGCCCACTCAATATTCATACCACTTATCATTAATACCGTACGAGAGCCATGCCCTATTGCACCTAACAACGCACAATATTTTAATGCACGTAACGGTACATTAAATACCATTGCAAACCCCACCGCAGGTATTGCCGCTAAAATCATATCTTCAATTAGCGTTAGAATAATGTTGATTATGCCCAATCTCTTAACTCCCATACTGCCATCGCTAAAATAACCCCTAAGCAGGTAGCAAGTGTCAACATCGTTGCCATCGCCCAGCGTGCGAGTCCTGTATTAACATGACCTTTAAACATATCAGCAACAGCATTAATTAAAGGAAATCCAGGAACTAATAATAGAACGCTCGCGGCCATTGATATAGTGGCAGTAACTTGAAAATAAGGGAGTTTTAGCAATAAACCTGAGACTGATGTCGCAACAAATGCCGTAATACAAAAGTTGATTAAAGGATTTACTTGACGATGAGTGAGGAGCTGACGAACCCACATTCCCATTCCTCCCCCCAAAGCAGAGACTAAAAAGCCATCCCAATCACCGCCATTCAATTTGGAAAAACATCCACAAGAAAGTGCAACCATAACAATAATTATCCAACGTGGATAACGTAGTGGTTTGATATGTTCAAAACGTTTCCTTGCTTCATCAATATCCGCGAGATGATGCTCAACTAAAATAACAATGTGCTGAACTTCGGTAACAACATGCATATTGATACCACGATCAACAATTTTTCGTGTTGAGGTTTGGCAATGACCATTAACTATTGTCGTTAATACCACCGCATTGGCTGAAATAGCCGTTTCAACTTGATGAACGCCTAAAGCCAGCCCAAGTCGCGTTGAGAGCTGTTCAACCAACATACTTTCAGCACCATGTTGTAACAACAATAGCGCCGTTTGAATACATAATTTCGTAATTTCACGCTGTTTATCTTGTGAAATGGCATATTCTTCAGCCATTATCTGATTATCCATACTACGCCTTAGTATTTATCAAAAAACGCGCCATAACCAATTGAAAGCTTATCAGTATAGTTCAATCATGACGCTATCGTCTTTCTATACTATTATGAATAATTAAAATATTTAAGGCTGAAAGTAGATCAAAGTTTTCTCTTACTATCATATGATTGTAATAAATATAAAATATAGTGATTATATTTCTCAAATAGTATTGATATTAGTCATCATATGTTGCCAAAGGAAATCAAGATCTTCCGGAATTGATTGTGAGTTAAACAACTGTTTTTTAAGTTCTTTTTCTTTTATATTACCAATATGAGAAATAAGCACAGGATAAACTACATTTTTAAAAAAATGTTTCCCGTGTATATATTGTTTTAATTGTTGATCTACTGTGCATGCATTTATTTCTTGCTTTTTATGCTTGAGTTTTTCTAATAATTGAGAAGGCTCAAGATATTGATGCCACTTTTGTAAAATTTGTTCAATTTTTACTGTATCATTGCTTGTATTAAGTTCTAATAACGATTCTTTAAATCCCAAACTTCTTAATCCTTCCCATAAAGGATTAATGATTGCCCATACCGCAGCATGATTTCGCCAATTTTCAAGCTGAGTCTCGATATCTTTCCTTAATGTTTCACATCCATTTTCTATGCTATTTTTCTTATTTTCAGGTAATGCAGACCAAATTTCATCAGGAAGAACAAGATAGTTCTCAATACAAAAACGAGGAAGGATGAATAAATTGGGTAATTGTTCTTGTTTTTCCTCAATTTTAGCATTATCCCATTCATCTCTATCGACAATACCAAGCCAATCTTGTTCTTGGGCTAAAATATCCAACACATTTTGTTTCTTGCCCGTGCTAGCAATAACCCAATACTGTTCCCAACTAGGAAACTTTTTTCTTAAAAAAGCGCCAAAAGCTAACTCATCATCACTGCCTTCAACTAATAATACTTTTTTAGTTGAGCTACCTATTTGTTGATCTTTTATTCGATTAATTGTTCCATCAATTTTCGACATTCACCGATCCTTTTAGCAAAGTAAGATCAATACGTGAACCAAAATTTTCATAGCGTTGCCAAACTTCTGTTGAGTGTGACGTTAAAATTAACTGCCCTTTCTTATTAGCCACAATATTTTCGATAGCCGCTAAGAGAGGTGCGATAACAGAAGGATGTAGATGTAGATCAGGTTCATCTATTAATACAATTCCTCCTTGTTTTAGCCAACGTTGAATTGTAAATAACATAATAAGTATTTGATGTTCGCCAGAACTTAACTCATCAAACGTATGTTGCCTTCCATTTGATAAAATAATCTGTTGACGCGTACCTGGAAGAATTTCACTATCAATTCTTTTATCTGAAAAAAAGTAATTTAAACTCTTTATCATGTTAGGGTATTCATTAGGCAGTGTCGCTTTTAAATTAAACAGTGAAGTTTCTATTTGCCCATTCCAATCATTAGTCACCGTATAAGTCGCGAGCCATGCTTGGTTAAGATCGTCTGGGTATAATGATTTTCTCGTTGCTGTTGGATTTACCCATTTACGCGCTTCTGCATCTAAATAGACAATATTAGGAATAGATAATTCTGGATCCAATTCATTATAAAGTGATTGAATACGTCTTTTCCCTAAATATTTATAGGTCTCAATCAAATTATCATTATGTTTATTTTCACTAGATGGAAAATATAATTTATTTTTCTTTTTATTATTTGAAATTTCACCTATCCACATTACATCTAAATAGTTTGTTACTACTTGGGTAAAAAAATCATCTGAACCATAAAAAAGTCCAATTTTAATCTTATCATCAGAAGAAAGATTAAAATCTTCAAAAATAATAGCGATCCCTCCCCAACGTTCTAACCATTTTCGTGTATTGCTCGCTGTAGCTAACGGTTGTTCAGTACTTAGCCAAATACCTAATGCTTCCCATAAAATAGCTATGCCCCGTAATAAAGTCGATTTACCACAACCATTATTACCGGTAAATAAAACTTGAGCTTCAATCTCATTAGACCAATCATCTTCTAACTTAATAACACCATCAGCTAATGGTCCTACAGATTGTGTGTAAATTGAACTAATTCTCATTGGAATGCCCTGAAATGTTTACTTTAATAGCTAAAATACCATCTCTTTATTCTCGCGTCTTTACCTCTTTCACACAACGATAAAATATTGTCTTTCTGTTGTTAACTTACATCATCAATATGACTATTACGCTTTCAAATTAGTATAAAAGCACCCTAGGATGCTTTTATACCTAACTTAGATTATTCATAATCCTTTATTTATTATTTATTGCCCAGCAGTTTATTAGCTTGAGCATAAGCCCCATCAAGGGTTTCTTCAACAAAGATAGGTACACCGTACACCGCAGAAACAACGGGAGATAACTGCATCAGTTGCTCTTTATCATTTGTTTGTTGATTGACGGTCATGATCATTCCAGCACAATATTGACTTAATGGCATTTTCCCTGTTTTCAGCCAGCGTCTAACGGCTTTCATGCCCTCCATATCCTCTTGTTCATTTTTCTTGTTGATAGGTGGGTAAACCAATACAAAGTTTTGTTTTTGAGCAAGCACTAAGTCCATTTCAGCAATCCAGTTATTAGCATGCTCTAACGTTTCTGGGAAAACCTGCATGGTAATAATGGGAAATTGGTCAACAGACATTATTGTAAAATTGTTATTATTCAACATATTGTTATCTCTCAGTCATTATCTTTACTTTAGATTAGAATAATTATCATTTACATTCAATAAAAAGGCTCTTTATTAGTGCACTGATCGCATTAATAGACAATTTTTGTCAGCAATAAATTTATATCGACTTATATTATATTTATTCTTTTAATATATAAAACACTATAATTATTTTATATATTCTTTATAATTATTTTATTTTTAATAAATAAGCTATTCATAAAATGACCTCTTTATAAATTTGAAAATATATTTGAAGTCATTTAAAGATTATAATGACAGGATTCATTAATTTATAACTAAGAGAAAAATTAATATGGTAAGTTTTTTGAGAACAAAGTCCGCTGTCTTATTATCAATAGTTATTTTTCCTATTTTCTTTTTATTATCAGGCTGTTTTTCATTCGGGTTAATGTTATCAACTAAAAATGATAATGGTTATCATCGTTCTCATTGGAAAGGCGATTCAATTACCGCACTCTCTCTAGCAAAAGATAGTAACGGTACTAGCGGATGGGTATTTATTGGTGATCATTTTGATTATTTATTAATAAGAGGTGGAGATAACGCAGTAAATATTTTAAGAGATCCGCTTATCCACCATGATAAATTGAGCGTAGAAAATCCAGTTGAATTTATTATTGATAATCAAAAGAAGCAATTTAATGGGAAAATTAAAATAAATTATAACTGGATAACTCAAACCGATAAAGAAGCAGCACTAACTTACGGTTTTATATGTAAAAAAGATATAAACACCTGTTCACTAAAAATAGATAATTTACTTGGAACAGTTCATCAAAAAAATAAAGAACAAAAAAATGAGTATTTACTACCTTTTAACCATCCCTTTAATGTTGAATTCTACCAATACAAAGAAAATCTTATTGGTGCCAGCACACCAAGAATATTATTACCCGTTACTTTGGCGCTAGATATAGTTACATCTCCTTTACAATTGCTGATGATCCCAATACTAAGCAAGTAGTATCGATAAAATAATTGATTATCAAACACTAAATATTCTAGTTTGATTAATAAGGAGATAGCGTTACCTCTATCTCCTTTTATACCATATTATACTATGATGTTAGCCTATTTCATCGCTTATAGGATTAACGCACAACCAACACAGATTGTTTGGCGTAAGCCACAATTCCTGATGCATTAGAGCCTAATAAATGAGTTGAAATGCTAGGACGACGAGAGCCAACGACAATTAAATCCGCTTTAATTTTTTCTGCCAGCTCTAACACTTTATCTCTTGCTGAGCCAAATGCGGCAGAGAAATCAACTTGCTCTTTAGGTAAATCTACAGAATTAGCTAATTCTTGCAGTTGTTCTTGAACTCGTTCAATCGCTTTATTAGCAAAAGAGCTTAACATATCATAATGGTAGCTATAACTAATTGAAAAACGTGAAACATCAGGAATAGCATGAAACAAATGGATCTTAGCCCCTTCAAGCTTTGCAATATAAACAGCGTGTTGTAAAGCCTTTTCGGTTAATTCATCTTCTGAAATATCCACGGGCACTAGAATTGTCTTATACATAGCAACTCCTCATTATTAATTATCGTCTGTTTGTTATTTTGATTTTTTCAACCAACAGTATGATTGCTAATCCTCTTCAAGATGCCATTTATGTAATTGTCGATGAATAAAAGGGGTCACCACTAATCCAATCGATAAAATAAAAACACACTGAAGAAACAAACCATAAATCGCAATAAAAAAACGCCCTGTTGGTGTTGCAGGCGCAGGCTCTACCGGTTGACCACTTAACATTGATATTGCGTTTAATGAGGACTCCATAAAAGTATGTCCTTCAATAAAATAGAACCCTAGCACGCCCGGTAATAATCCTAAAAAAAAGAATACAGTACCTATTATATAGTAGCGTAGAATACGTAGAATAAAATGGTCGAGCCTTAAAAGTTCTTGTGTAAATTTTTCCATCCCATTGACTCTATTAATGCGCAACCCAATGAAAATAATTTAATAATGGTAAAATAGATAATTTAAAAGAGAAAAAATAGGTTATGAAACCTCATAACCTATTAGCATGTGTCAATTAACGAACCACTAACACAGAAATATCTGCATAACGAACAACGCCTGCGGCCGTAGAGCCTAATAAATGTGTGCTAATGTTGGGTCTGCGAGAGCCGATAACAATTAAATCTGCTTGAATATCTTTTGCTGTCGTTAAAATTTCATCACGGGGAGAGCCAAAAGTGACAGTGTAAGCCACTTTTTCAGCAGGCAGATCCACCGAATCCACCAGCATTTGCATATCATTTTCGGCTTTTACTGTCGCTTTGTCTTTAATTTCGGGATAACCCAGTGAATAAGCATTAATAATGGCTGAAGAGATAGGAAGCACATGGATAAGATGTAAATTAGCTCCTGTTTCTTTGGCTAAATAAACAGCATGGCGTACTGCTTTACTGGTTAACTCTTCTTCTACAATATCGATAGGCACTAAAATTGTTTTATACATAATAACTCCTCTCAACTCTCCATTTGCCTTAATAGTATCGCAATAACCTCAAGATTACTGTGAGTCAATTAACTAAAACCAACCTAATATCAATTATCAATCGGCTTTAAGTATTAATGAGTTACTACAAAAAATAAACTACTCAGTTAAAATAAATCAGCGCTGTGCTGTTGGTGGGTTGCCCACATTTGGTTGCGAACCGCACGGATGGTATCAATAAGCTCTGATGCGGTTAATCCTATTGGCCCTATTCCTTGTTTTATTAATTGGTCTGCGGCTATACCATGTATCCATACGGCACTCGGCACAGCCTCTGCGATTGGCATACCTTGTGCTAAAAAACTTGCCATGACACCGGTTAATACATCACCGCTCCCTGCTGTCGATAATCCACTGTTCCCTGTTGTATTTACTGTGATATTTCCTTGAGGTGAAGCAATCACCGTTCCTTGTCCTTTCACTATGGCCCAGCAATGATATTGGCGTGTAATTTCTATTGCTGCTTGTTGACGGTTATTTTGAATATCAGCAACATCACAATGAAGTAAAGTTGCGGCCTCTTTCGGATGGGGCGTTAATACACAATTAGCGGTTAACTTAGTGTTAATATGCGATAAGTTTAATTGAGCCAATAACACCAGCGCATCGGCATCAAAAACATAAGGTATTTTCTCGTTACGTTGTGCTAGTACTGTAGTCAGCAATTGTTCCGAATCAGGTGAAAGCCCTAAACCACAGCCAATCGCCCATGCTGATATTTGTGGTTGTTCTAATAATGTTATGGCTGTTTGTAGCATCAGTTCGGGTGCACTATCAATAAAAGGCAGTGGCAATTGTGGTTGTGCAAAGCCCAAAAAGACTTTACCACACCCTGCTTTAAGCGCACTTTTTCCCGCCAAAACAATCGCACCACTCATGCCTTCTGAGCTGCCGATAATGGCTAATGTACCAAAAGTGCCTTTATGTGTATTTCCCATATTTCGCTGAGCGAGTGCAGGATAGTGAGATATTGCTTGTAATAGTTGCTCTCTGTTCATCTATTATTCCTCATATTCCTCACCTTTTATTGCTGAGTGTTTATTTTTATATCAAACCGCATGAAACGGTAATGGGTAATTTAAAGTATAGCGTGATATCGATGACATAATCATAATAAGAGTGTGCTAGCGGAAATGATTTCTTATCTACTATTTGTTTATTCGTTTTATTCATTTATTTCTTTTATGGGCGGTAAGAAAAGCTATTCATACCAGATGAATACAATGTTATTCTGTTACTAGGCATTATTTTTAGGTTAATAAACAAACGATATAAAGGGAAATTCACCATGAATGAGAAGTTTAAAACACAAGCAGATGTTGAAACATTAGCGCAAGAAGTTGCATGCCTAAAAACGCTTGTGACTTATATGTTAAAAGCATTAGGTCAAGCAGATGCTGGACGCGTTATCTTAAATATTGAGCGAGCTATTTCCGAAGTTGCTGATGAACAACAAGCAGAAACCTTCCGCAACACATTAAGCCAAATTAAAACAGCTTATCGTCAATAATGATATTGACGTCATCAAAGTGCAATTGCGCATGATTTTAATTTATTGTCGCTTCTTTTTGTGCTGCACAAATAAGCAAAAAGTAAATCTGAAAAGTCTATATACTTAATTCCGAAATAAACCATTCTTTATTCATTTAACTGCCCCTCTATTGTTATAGAGGGGATTTTTTTATCTGTAATAAATAACTAATGTTAATCCTATTCTGATTTAACGCTATATGGGTTTATATGTTACACTTACAGTGTACGCACCAAAAATAAACCATGAGGCTTATAATGAAACCACTTCTGTTATCCCTGCTTTTACTTCCTGCTGTTGCATTTGCTAACCCAAGTAAAATGGCTGAAGATTATTGCAATACATTCAAAGATATCTCAGTAAAAGCTTATGATACTAATGAAGCGCCTGAGAAAATCGCCAAAGACGCATTAGCAACATTGAAATCTCAAAACTTTGATTTTGCAAAACTAGATGCAACGGAAGCTGATTTTTCTAATGGCACCGTTGAAGTTGTTAAATCTTTACGTGATGCAAAAGCAGAAATTGGTTCACGTGAAGAGTTCCAAGAAGGCTTAACGCAAATTGTTGCTGCATGTAAAATTCAAATGGATTCTGTTTTACAAGAGCAGAAAAAATAATCCATTGACTGCCTTAAATGATTAAGCGCAGAGTCCAAGGAGCAGAAATAATCCTGCTCTTTTTTTATTAAAACTCCCCTATTTCATTTCTTACGTTTAACCCTGCTAACTTTTCCCTGCCGCTATTTATTGTGCATGATAGTATCTATCTATTGCTATTAAGGTTTATAATACTTTAGTAAATAATCATTAGAACTGGCCATAACAAGGAGATATTGTGAGCAACGAACAATCCATCCAGCGATTAAGAAGACTACGCCAGTCAGAGAACCTGCGCGCGCTGTTTCAAGAAACGACACTCAGCAAAAATGATCTAGCCCTACCTATTTTCGTTGAAGAAGGCTTAGAGGATTATCAGCCGATCAAAAGTATGCCAGGTGTGGTACGTATTCCTGAAAAACGCCTTGCTTATGAAATTGAGCGTATCGCTAAAGCGGGTATCAAAACGGTCATGACCTTTGGTGTCTCACACCATCTTGATGAAACAGGTAGCGACGCTTGGAAAAGCGACGGTCTAGTTTCTCGCATGTCTCGTATTTGTAAAGATGCTGTACCAGAAATGATTGTTATGTCAGATACTTGTTTCTGTGAATATACTTCACATGGGCACTGTGGCGTTTTACATGGTGAACATGTCGATAATGATGAAACTATCCATAATTTAGGTCTACAGGCGGTTGCCGCCGCACAAGCTGGTGCTGATTTTATTGCTCCCTCTGCCGCAATGGATGGTCAAGTTGCCGCTATTCGTGCTGCCTTAGATAAAGCAGGATTTACCGATACCGGTATTGTTTCCTACTCAACTAAATTTGCCTCTGCATTATATGGTCCATTCCGTGATGCTGCTGGCTCTCGCTTAATTGGTGATCGTAAAACATATCAAATGAATCCGATGAATCGTCGGGAAGCTATCCGCGAATCATTGATTGATGAGCAAGAAGGTGCGGATATGTTAATGGTTAAGCCTGCTGGTGCTTATTTAGATATTATTCGTGATGTTCGTGAACGTACACTATTACCGTTAGCAGCCTACCAAATTAGTGGGGAGTATGCGCAAATCAAATTTGCTGCATTAGCGGGTGCTATCGATGAAGATCGCGTGGTAATGGAAACACTAGGCTCCATTAAACGCGCAGGTGCTGATTTAATTCTCTCTTACTTTGCGCTTGATTTAGCAGAAAGAAATCTACTTTAATCACCCTTGTATCTAGATGACAAGTGAATAGATCACTAGGAATCTTCAGTATATGACTAACCCCACCACTAAAAACATGGCGGTTAGATACGCTAAATACTTCAAGTTATAACGATAATTTGAAGTATTTTTCACCCTATATTATGAGGCGACTATGGATAACTGTATTTTCTGTCAAATTGTAGCGGGAAAAGCACCTTGCCATAAAATTTGGGAGGACGAACATCATCTTGCGTTTCTTTCAATCTTCCCTAATACCAAGGGTTTTACGGTTGTTATTCCGAAAAAACACTATCCAAGTTATGCTTTTGATTTAAGTGATGAAGCCTTAGCGTTATTGATCATTGCCACTAAAAAAGTGGCAAAAATCCTAGATAAAACATTCTCAGATGTGTCACGCACGGGGATGTTTTTTGAAGGTTTTGGCGTTGATCATGTTCATAGCAAACTCAGCCCAATGCACGGTACGGGTGATATGACAAAATGGGCGCCCATTGAAAACAAACAAAAGATTTTCTTTGATAACTACCCCGGCTATCTTTCATCTCATGATTTTGAGCGCGCAAATGATGAGGAATTAGCGCAATTAGCTGCGCTTATTCGCCAAAATAGTCAGTAATTAATCCAGCCATAATAAACTAATAGCAATAACGGATAAGCATTTATTACTTATCCGTTATTAGTTAATATTGCACAATTATTCTTTATTTATACGTAATTGGTGTTGGCTTAGCTAACATAATTTCTGTCTTAGCCGGCTCGGTTTGTGCAATCACTTTACCGTGACGAATAGAGTAACGTACAGGGACTTGACGACGTAACGCATCAAAACCATTTTCAGCAGGAAGAATAATAAAGTTAGCACTATTACCGACTTCCACACCATAATCCGTTAATGCTAATGTTTTTGCACTATTATGACTGATAAGTTGTAATCCATTATCAATTTGCCCATAGCCCATTAACTGACAAACATGTAACCCCATATGCAGCACTTGTAGCATATTTGCTGTACCTAATGGATACCATGGATCAAAGACATCGTCATGACCAAAGCAAACATTAATACCACTCGCTAACATCTCTTTGACACGGGTGATCCCCCGACGTTTTGGATAACTATCAAAACGCCCTTGCAAATGGATATTCACTAATGGATTGGCTACAAAATTAATGCCTGACATTTTTAATAAACGAAATAAACGCGAAGTATAAGCGCCATTATAAGAGTGCATAGCGGTTGTATGACTTGCTGTCACCCGTGAGCCGATATTTTCTTTATGTGCTAATGCAGCAACGGTTTCAACAAAACGCGATTGTTCATCATCAATTTCATCACAATGCACATCAATAAGTCGATCGTATTTCAGCGCTAATGCGAAGGTTTTATGTAGTGACTCCACGCCATACTCACGGGTAAATTCAAAGTGCGGGATTGCCCCCACAACATCCGCACCTAATTTCAAGGCCTCTTCTAATAATGCTTCACCATTAGGGTAAGATAATATCCCTTCTTGGGGAAATGCCACAATTTGTAAATCAACCCAAGGTTTGACTTCTTGTTTGACTTCTAACATGGCTTTTAAAGCCGTTAACGATGCATCAGAAACATCAACATGGGTTCTTACATGCTGAATACCATTGGCGATTTGCCATTGTAATGTTTGCCACGCCCGTTGTTTAACATCATCATGGGTGAGTAATGCTTTTCTTTCTGCCCAACGCTCAATACCTTCAAATAAGGTTCCTGATTGATTCCAGTTTGGCTGTCCTGCTGTCTGCGTGGTGTCTAAATGTATATGAGGTTCAACAAAAGGAGCGTGAACCAATCCACCTTGTGCATCTAACCCTTGGGGATGAAAATCGCTTTGTGGTTGTGGCTCAATGGCTGCAATCTGGTTATTTTTAACTGTAATGCGCCATAAACCTTCTTTTCCAGCTAAACGAGCATGATTAATTTGTTCTATATTTTTACCCAGCATGACTTATCTCCGCTTGTCGAGCTGTACGACGATTTAATATTGGATTTAATACCGCGTAACTGATTGCGCCACCTAATACGGCATTAACAGGTACGATCCCTGGTAACCAGTGACCGGCAGCAATACCGATAGCCACAGCAAGTAAGGCTACCC
The DNA here is from genome assembly GCF_963896135.1 of Proteus sp. G2609. Lineage (NCBI taxonomy): Bacteria > Pseudomonadati > Pseudomonadota > Gammaproteobacteria > Enterobacterales > Morganellaceae > Proteus > Proteus sp. G2609. Next base: position 69,090 of record NZ_CAWQNB010000039.1, read on the forward strand.
AGTTCACATTTTGCATCTTGTCAGCGTTGAATTGATTATACCGCGCTCTATTCATCAGATAATCTGCAATAATAACGCCACCTACAGGGGGGATCGCCGCGGATAGAAAGGTTAACCAACCAACAAAATTATTATAAAGCCATAGCGCACACAATGTACCGATAATGCCATTAACCACAGATAACTTTTTACTCGATAACCCTGTGATATTGGCAAAACCTAACCCTGATGCATATAACGCATTATCATTGGTCGTCCAGATATTTAAACCTAATACAATGATCGCCGGCAGTAATAAACCTTGCGCTATCATCACATCGGAAATATCCGCCATGCCTAATGATGCCGCTCCCGCAGCACCAAAGACAAACATCAAAGTATTTCCTAAGAAAAAAGCCACAATAGCGACAATCACGGCAATTTTAGGGTTACGTCCAAAACGAACAAAATCCGCCGTTAATGTACCGGCACTGATAAAAGAGCCTACCACCATGGCAAGGGCTAAATTAAAATCGAGTTGTTCGGCAGGCTTCACTGCCATTAGTGTATTAAGCCCTCCCATATCATGTACCGCAAGATATACAGAGTAACTTCCTAGGATAGCAATAGCAGGAACCGCAATAATGGAGAGAATAGTTAATGCAGAGATACCAAAAAACACAGTGATAGTCATTAAAATTCCTGATATCGCAATCAGGAGATTAATATCAATCCCCGTGGCTTTACCAACGGGAATAGCAAACATCGCAACACCGACACCAAACCAACCGACTTGTGTACCACCGAGTAAAAATGAGGGGAGCCAAGAGCCTTTAATACCAAAAGAGTAACGAGCAAGAAGATGAGTGGTGAGACCTGTTTTAGAACCAATAAAACCAAGAAATGCGGTGTAAATACCAAGGAGAAGATTACCGATAAGAACTGCGAGGAAGAAATCATTAAAGGAGAGACCAGTACCAAGAGCGCCGCCAGTCCACATACTGGCTGAAAAAAACGTTAATCCCAACATCACAAAGGTTAACGCTAATCCACCCTTTCTTGCGGATATGGGCACCGGGCCCTGACTATAATTGTTGTCCTGAGACACTTTAACCCCCTATTCATTTCACCAGGCCAAAAAATCTGACGCATTCTATCGGCATAAAAATTTTATGCAAACGTTTTCGTACTCTGTTTATGATAATTAATGGGATCGGTGATAGAAAAAAAATTGATATATCTCACATCAATCCTGATGTTATGGTTGTTTTACTTGAGTCACTCGACTTATTTAAAATGATTGTGAAAAGGAGATTGCTTTAGAAATATTTATGATAACAATGGAAGGTTCATAATCATTTAATTATGAAAAAATACATAAATAATATTTAATAAAACTTAAAAAAATAAAATAATAACGAAAAAAGAAGCTTTACTTTCAGTCACAAAAAAGAGGAATTTTCATTCCTCTTGACTATTGTTTTGATAAGTTAATTAATTTCTTCTGGCAGGTGAATGACCAGCAACATAGTAATCTGCTTGGCTTGCTGGCAATGGTTTAATGCCTTTAATTTTATCTGCCATTTTTTCAGCAATCATAATGGTTGTCGCATTTAAATTGCCAGTAATTATATTGGGCATAATGGAAGCATCAATAACTCTTAAGCTTTCTATACCATGAACGCGTCCGGCACCATCTACGACGGCCATTTCATCATTTCCCATTTTACAACTACCACAAGGGTGAAATGCTGTTTCTGCCCGTTCACGTACAAAAGCATCCAGCTGTTCATCCGTTTGAATATCTTTCCCCGGACTAATTTCTTCACCGCGATAGGGATCTAATGCAGGTTGCGCCATAATTTCTCTCGTGATACGAATAGCAGCCCTAAACTCTTGCCAATCTTGCTCTGTTGACATGTAATTAAACAAGATGCTTGGATGCTGATGCGGATCTCGTGAGGTTATTTTTATACGTCCACGACTGGGTGAACGCATCGACCCCACATGAGCTTGAAAACCATGCACTTCCACTGCATTACTGCCATTATAATTAATCGCCACTGGTAAAAAGTGAAACTGAATATTTGGCCAAGCAAACTTTTCACTTGAGCGAATAAAACCCCCTGCTTCAAATTGATTGCTCGCCCCAATACCCGTTCCTTTAAATAACCACTCGGCACCAATTTTAGGTTGGTTATACCATTTTAACGCTGGATAAAGTGAAACGGGTTGTTTGCATTCATATTGCAGATACATCTCTAGATGATCTTGCAAATTCTGCCCCACGCCCGGTAAAACATGTACTGGTGAAATATCAAACTCGTTGAGAACATCTTCTGGGCCGACACCTGAGCGTTGTAAGATTTGTGGTGATGCAATCGCCCCGGCACAAAGCAGTATTTCTTTACGTGCTTTCACATGCTGTGGCGTGGTATTCGTTCCTTTAAAATAGCGCACACCACTTGCTTTTTTACCCTTAAATTCAATAATATCGGTTGTAGCATGTGTCTCAATAGTTAAGTTTTTGCGCGATTTAGCTTGGTCAAGATAGCCCCGTGCCGTACTGGCTCGACGCCCATGGGGGGTTACCGTTCTATCCATAGGGCCAAATCCTTCTTGCTGATAACCATTGAGATCGTCAGTTCTAGGATATCCAGCTTGTACACCGGCTTCGACCATCGCATGGAATAAAACATTATTCCCCTTTTTCGGGGTAGTCACACTAACAGGCCCACTATCACCATGATAATCATTAGCCCCAATATCTCGGGTTTCTGCTTTACGAAAATAGGGTAAGCAATTTAAATAATTCCAATCTTCAAGGCCGGGTAATTTGGCCCACTCATCAAAATCCATCGCATTACCACGAATGTAACACATACCATTAATGAGTGATGATCCTCCTAATCCTTTACCTCGACCGCACTCCATGCGGCGGTTATTCATATGTGGCTCAGGCTCTGTTTCATAAGCCCAATTATAGCGTCTACCCTGTAACGGATAAGCTAATGCTGCTGGCATTTGTGTGCGAAAATCGAACCTGTAGTCCGGTCCTCCAGCTTCAAGGAGCAGCACAGTAACATCAGGATCTTCTGTCAAGCGGGTAGCAAGAACGTTACCGGCTGAACCAGCACCGATAATAATGTAGTCATAGACCATTGTTATCTCCTCTGTTTCAGTCATTAAAATTAAAAATAGAATGGATTAAAAAACGGATGAAAACTCCCCAAGTTCAACTTGAATAGATTTGATTTGAGTGTAATTTTGTAGTGTGACAAGCCCATTTTCACGGCCAACACCGGAATGTTTATAACCACCAACAGGCATTTCTGCTGCAGATTCACCCCAAGTATTGATCCAGCAAATTCCGGCTTCTAATTGATGTATAACGCGATGTGCCGTTGTCAGATCTCGAGTCACCAAGCCTGCGGCTAATCCATAGACACTATTATTGGCGCGTAAAATAACTTCATCTTCTGTTTGATAACTTAAAATGCTCATTACAGGGCCGAAGATTTCGTCCTGCGTGATTTTCATATCATCAGTACAATCGGTAAATACCGTTGGCGCCACATAAGCCCCTTTCGCCAATGCACCAGCGAATAAACGTTCACCACCACAAAGTAGTTTTGCACCTTGAGCTTTACCTAACTCGATATAGCTTAAAACTTTTTCAAGATGAGGGAAGCTGACTAATGGTCCAAAGTTGGTATCCATTTCCAGTGGTGAACCAACGCGAATACGAGAGACACGCTCAATGATTTTAGCTTCAAAAGCTTGTTTTAACTTTTCTGGCACAAATACGCGTGTTCCATTGGTACATACTTGTCCTGAACTATAGAAATTAGCCATCATGGCGATATCGGCTGCGGTATCAAGATCGGCATCATCAAAAATAATTAACGGTGACTTACCACCTAGCTCCATAGTGACATCTTTTAAGCTTGATGAAGAAGCGCTCGCCATCACTTTTTTCCCAGTATCGATCCCCCCCGTAAATGAGACCTTAGCGATATCAGGGTGCTGCGTTAGCCATTGCCCTACAGTGGCATCACCCGTTACCACATTAAATACCCCTTGAGGCAAGCCCGCTTCAGTATATATTTCAGCCAATTTTAATGCCGTTAATGATGTCATTTCACTCGGTTTAAAAATCATCGCATTACCTGCTGCTAATGCAGGTGCTGATTTCCATAACGCAATTTGAATTGGATAATTCCATGCACCAATGCCGGCAACAACACCTAATGGCTCACGACGGGTGTAAACAAAAGCGCTGTCACGTAGTGGGATCTGCTCCCCTTCTAGGGCAGGAATAAGACCCGCATAGTATTCCAATACATCAGCACCGGTGACAATATCGACATAACGTGTTTCAGACAGGGGTTTACCGGTGTCTAACGTTTCTAAATGCGCTAACTCATCATTACGTTCACGTAAAATATCCACGGCACGTCGAAGAATACGGGAGCGCGCCATCGCAGGCATGGCAGCCCATATTTTTTGTCCTTGCTTTGCACTTTCTACCGCCCAATTAATATCTTCTTCACAGGCTGATTGTAAATGTGCAATCACCTCACCTGTAGCAGGATTAATTGCGGCAAATTGTTCACATTCAGGTTGTGCGCAATCAACATATCCACCATGAATATAAAGCTTGTGTAACGGTGGGTTTTGCATATTTTCTCCTTTATAGTGAGTAAGTTAAGTCTGTTTATCCTGGCAAAGATTAAGTTGCATATCGATATACTCATCAGTAATTTTTTTTGCTTCTGCTAACGAAAATGGCTCCTCGCTAAGGGCACTACGTAGCCATAAACCATCGATTAAAGCGGCCAAGCCTTTGGCGGCTAAGCGTGCTTTATCTTTTGTTAACGCACGTCCAAATTCATAACAGAGATTAGAGTACAAACGTCTATCATTAACTTTTTGTAAACGATGCAAATTAGGCTGATGCATGCTACTTGCCCAAAAAGCCAGCCAAGTTTTCATCGCGGTTTCACTGGTTTGTGACGTATCAAAGTTACCATCGACAATGGCTTGAATACGCAATTTAGGCTCAGCATCGCTTAAAATACGTAATCGCATTGCGACGGCAAAACCTAACTGATATTGGATATGGCGCATTGCCGCTTCCAATAAACCATTTTTATCACGGAAGTAGTGGCTTATAATGCCATTAGATACCCCGGCCTTTCGTGCAATTAATGCAATGCTGGCATCTTGCATTCCGACCTCATTAATCACCGCTAATGTCGCCTGAATTAATTGCTGTTTACGTATCGACTGCATCCCTATCTTCGGCATGTTTTCAAGACCTAAAAAATACATTGAACACTTTTATTAAACGTTTTTTTAATTGAACATTCAATCAATATTAACTATTGTTTATCACAATTAATTCACAAATGACATAAGGAGCAGATCGTGAAAATTTGAATCTTTGCATATAAATCAATTGATTAGCAAAGAATGCAACTTTTAACTTTTAGATGAATAAATTTTTGGAATTTCTGATGACAACTCTTAATAGCTCAAAAAAACCACAGAAAGACAAGCTCAATTCTGTTGTTTTTTTCGCTTCCGCAACGCTGATTTTAGCGTTCTCTTTTTTCACTATTTTAATGACAGATACCGCCAATGCGTGGATCATTAAAACACTAGGTTGGGTATCAAAAACCTTTGGTTGGTACTATTTATTAGCGGCAACTTTGTACATTGTTTTCGTTATTTTCGTTGCCACATCTCGCTTTGGTAATATTAAATTAGGCCCAGAACAATCAAAGCCTGAATTTAGCGTATTAAGCTGGTCTGCTATGTTGTTTGCTGCGGGGATCGGGATTGACTTAATGTTTTTCTCAGTCGCTGAGCCTATTACCCAATATATGCTACCGCCTACTGGCGAAGGTGAAACAATAGAAGCAGCCCGTCAGTCGATGGTGTGGACATTATTCCACTATGGCCTGACGGGCTGGTCTATGTATGCACTGATTGGTATTGCACTCGGGTATTTTAGTTATCGTTATAATTTACCCTTGACCATCCGCTCTGCACTTTATCCTATCTTTGGTAATCGTATTTATGGCCCCATCGGTCATACTGTCGATATTGCTGCCGTATTGGGTACTATTTTTGGTATTGCCACCACCTTAGGTATTGGCGTAGTACAACTTAATTATGGATTGAAAGTTCTCTTCGATTTACCGCAAGGGTTAGGTGTACAAGGTGGTTTAATTCTACTTTCCGTAATTATGGCGGTGATCTCAGCCACATCAGGCGTCAATAAAGGCATACGTATTCTTTCAGAATTAAATGTATTACTCGCTTTAGGGTTAATTTTATTTATCCTATTTGCTGGTGATACTGAATTTTTATTAAATGCGTTAGTACTTAATGTCGGTGATTATGTAAATCGATTCTTAGGAATGACACTAAATAGCTTTGCTTTTGATAGACCGACGGATTGGATGAATAGCTGGACACTTTTCTTCTGGGCTTGGTGGGTTGCTTGGTCACCTTTTGTGGGCTTATTTTTAGCACGTATCTCAAGGGGGAGAACTATCCGTCAATTCGTTATAGGCACCTTGATCATCCCTTTTGTATTCACGCTATTATGGTTGTCTATCTTTGGTAATAGTGCACTTTATGAAGTGATCCACGGTAATCAAACCTTTGCTGAAACAGTATTAGCCTCACCAGAAAAAGGCTTTTATTCTCTACTTGAACTCTATCCGGGATTTGGTTTAACCGCTTCCGTAGCGACTATTACAGGATTACTTTTCTATGTAACCTCGGCAGACTCCGGTTCATTAGTTTTAGGTAATTTCACTTCTCAACTGAGTGATATAAATAATGATGCCCCAAATTGGCTGCGCATATTCTGGTCTATCGCTATTGGTCTATTAACATTAGGTATGTTAATGGCAGACGGGGTTTCTGCTTTGCAAAATACCACTGTTATTATGGGATTACCTTTTAGCTTTGTTATTTTCTTTATTATGGCAGGACTATATAAGTCATTAAAAGTAGAAGATTTTAGACGCGTCAGTTCATTAAACACCAATGCGCCAGCACCTCTTTATGGTAACACCACCATGAACTGGAAACAGCGTCTAGGTCGAGTGATGAATTTCCCAGGTACTACCTATACCCAACGGATGTTAGATTTAGTTTGTACCCCAGCGATGCAAGATGTGGCTAATGAGCTGTCATTACGTGGTGCAAATGTCTCGTTTAATCTTTACCCGTTGGAAGAAGAGCCTCGTTTAAACCATTTAGAATTAGTGGTTGATTTAGGCCAAGAGCAACATTTTATTTATCAAATATGGCCACAAAAATATTCAGTACCTGCATTTACTTATCGTGCTCGTCGAGGTAAATCCCATTATTACCGGCTAGAAACCTATTTATGGGAAGGTTCACAGGGTAACGATTTAATGGACTATACCAAGGAGCAAGTGATCAGTGATATTCTCGACCAATATGAAAAACACTTAAACTTTATTCACTTAAGTCGTGAAGCGCCCGGTGCAACATTAACATTTCCAGAATCAAATTAATTAGCGACTGAGCTATCTTATCTCTCAAGGGAACCCGTTTTATCGGTTCCCTTTTTTATTAGCCTGCATCACACACCTCATGCAATACATCGCTATTTTCTGACTTTATTTCATATTGACATGCTTAAGCTAATTCCTAAAAACTGACCTAACAGTGAATAAATAATCAAAATTAAAACATATTTATTTACTTATTGTGTTTTTTTAGTAATCTACATAAACAATAAAAATGTAGAATAATTTACTTGGGAAACATCACATGAATCGTCGTTCATTTTTAACATCATCAAGCTTAGTGATCGGGGGACTTTCATTAAGTTCGTTTGTTAGCGCTGCCTATGCCGCAGAAACTTCAAACCCTAAACAGCTATTTAATGCAGAAAATCCTTTACTGTTAAACTTTAATGAAAACTCGCTAGGCATGTCATCCAATGCCAAACAGGCGATTATTGATGCACTTCCCCATGCTTTTCGCTATCCAGATGATGCGCGAAGCACACTTATCAGTGCATTAGGTGAAGAATTTAAGCTATCAGACAAACACATCACTCTAGGTAATGGCTCCTCTGAAACCATACAAGCAGCCGTACAATATGTGGCTAATAAAGCGCAAAAAGCAGGTAAAACAGTACAACTGATTGTGCCTGATCCAACGTTTAATTATGCCGAACTTTATGCTGAACCTTTAGGTGTTAATATCGTAAAAGTGCCGGTTGATAACACATTGGCTTTTGATTTAACCGCCATGCAGAAAAAAGCACAAGCATTTGATGGTATTAGCATGGTATATCTGTGCAATCCTAATAACCCAACCGCAATGCTGACACCAACAGCGGCATTAACAAATTGGATCACCTCAGCAAAAGAAAATGTCTTTTTTATTATTGATGAAGCTTACGCTGAATTTGTGACAACACCTGAATTTACCAGTGCGATAGCATTAGTTGCTCAAGGTTATAAAAACTTGATTGTTACCCGTACATTTTCAAAAATTTATGCATTAGCTGGATTAAGGGTAGGCTATGGTGTGGCAGCCCCTGAGGTAATTAGTGAAGTAGATAGTTTCGTTTCTATTGATAATACCAATACTGCCGGTGCTGTTAGCGCATTAGCCTCGTTAAAAGATCACGCTTTTGTGGCATATAGTCGCAAGTCAATTGATGTATCACGACAAATGGTGGTTGATACTTTAAACGCCTTAAATATCGAGTATGCACCTTCTCACGCCAACTTTATTTTTCATAAAGTCAAAGGTGATGTGAAAACTTATCAAGAGAGAATGAAAGCGGCAAATATTATGGTAGGACGTGAGTTTCCTCCCGCATTAGGTTGGAGCCGTTTGACCTTAGGAACCCCTGAGGAGATGAGTTATTTTGTCGCGACATTAAAAGAATTTAGAACTAAAGGATGGATATAATCCTCTACAACCAATAGTTATAAATGTATTTAAAAGGGAACGACACAGTTCCCTTGTTATTTACAGATATTCTAAAGAAAATAATACTTCACCATTTGCACTTCCCCCAACTACGTCCTTATTAGTTGCGATATATTGCGCATAAAAATCGAGAGAAATATTATTAGTTGTCTCTACAGGGTAAATCATACTACTTTTTCCCGGTAATATTTTATTCTGATTTTTATCTAAAATAGCAATACCTATATTTTGAGCCGCATTTTTTTCTGCCAACTTAAACAAGGTACTATCCTTACTGTCAGTATCACCACTAAACATTACTTTTACACCGCTAGTAACAATACTGCAATCAGTTAAGTTAAGTGTAAACTTTACTGGCTCTGTTGTATTTTTTTGCTGAAAATCTTTTGTTCCCCAAACCCCTAAGTCAACAAATTTATTTAGCGAATCAGGGCTGACTCTACAAGTATTTGCCACAATGTTCGCTTTTATAACAATATTTGTATTAGCTAATTCTGCTGTTGCATCTTTAGTAAAAAATACTGTATATCCGCTAAAAAGTAGCATTCCCCATAATAGAAAGCGCATTATTTTTCTAGTATGTAATAACTCATTCATGATATTAGCCTATTAAAATTAAGGGAAATCAACTCTTAGAAAGCCACTTGATGTGACAGCGCCTTCAGTTGGTGTTTTTCCATCAATACTTACGGGATAAACATTAATCGTGACATTAGCATCAGCATTTTGGTTGAGTCTGAAAGGAATAAAACTTGATAAATCATTAGGTGTTAATTCAGATCCACTTGAATTAGCAACCACAAAGCCAACACTTTTATTATTAGAAACAATAGCATTACCTTGAACTGAATCTGCTTGTAATCGCATTGTTAAATCAGCACTGGCATCTATATTGTCACATTGAATACTTAAGTTTCTAGAAACCGTATTAACTCCTTCGGCTTTTTTCCCTGCTACTTTAAAACTTGATGCAGGAATATTGTCAAAATCAATATTCAACACTTGCCCTGAATTAATAACGCAAGATTGTGGAACTGTCATTGAAAGATTTAAAAATAGCTTTGTAATGATAGTTTGTTTAGTTGCACAATTCTGTGGTTGGCAAAAACCAAATTCGCCTACAAAAATATTTTTTACATAGGTACCAGAAATAATAGCCTTGTCAATTTTTATTCTGGTTTGATACTTTCTTACAGAAACGACGCTTTCTTCGTTTTCAGTATAAGTACGGGCACCACAAGTAGAGCTTAGCGTAGGTACATTATAAGGGACATAAATTGTTCTACAATTATTAGTCATTCTTAACGCAACAGAAATATAGTCATCTATCTTAGAATAAATCCAGTCATTATTGCTGGTATTTGCACTAGGAATATTACCATTGGAATATGTCGCCCATGTTTGCGCTTGCCCCGCATTCCATCTTAATGTAATTCGATTGGACAAAGTAATATCAGAAGCATCTTTAGTAACACCGACTTTATTTTCCGTCTTTGATAGTTGTCCACTAAGCGTGGAATATTCATTCGCATTACAACCACTGACACAGCTCACAGCGACTGCATTATTTGAAATAATGGCTATTATTGTAAACAATACTATTCTAATCATAATAAAATCCGTAAATATGCTTGTTTTTAATATTGGCATGTGGAAGAAATAAAATAGATACCTTTTTCTTTTGATGACTTCTCATTAATTTGGTAATCAAATATACATTGTTGATCAGCCATTTTTCCCCATTTTGCTTTTAGCCTACCAACAGGTGCTAAACCAGAGATAAAAACATTCCCATTATCGCCAACAATACCACTTACGGAACGCTCTTCATCAACAACCATCGCACCGAAAGGTATAATAGCGCCATCTTTTTTGCTTAATGTAACCATTGCTCGATAGCCAATATTCGTTTTAAAATTAGCTTCAACCAATGCCCCTTTAGTAGGAACTACATTAATAATCGTATTTTCTAATTCAATATTTTCTTCTAATGAATTAACATCTAATGAAACTCGATTATTTTTATATGTTGAAGCAAACGGTAAGACGGCATAACCTTTATTATCAGTTAATATACCATTTGCATTTTCTACTTTAATATTATTAGCATCATTTGCTTTAATAAGAATATTGGTATCCCCTAAAGGTTGAGTTAAAGTAATACCTCCTGCATGAGCAACAACACCACCATTTAAACTATAATTAAACTCATGCCAATCATTACTATAATTATATCCGCTACCTATATTAGCATATTTACCTTTATAATTAGCATAAACCATTCCTGAATAACCAGAACCATTATGCGTATATCCTTGTTGAATATTATAATTTAAATTATTGTCTTCAAGGAGAGTTCCTGTTAGTCCCACTTGATTGACCCAAACATTGTCATCGCTTCTATTCATTGAGTAAACAGCATACATACTATTTCTACTTGAATGTAAGTCACTTACAGTTTGTTGGTTAAATACATCATTAAGAGGAATTGATATATTAAAAGCTACATTTTTATTATCACCACGCATACCCGGTGATTTTAATTTCGATAAACTAAGACTATAATTTATCCTATCAATATTAGCATTATAACCCAGTTGCCATAACTGTTCAGTTTCAGTTGTGCGCCAATAGTTTTGGTAAGAGCCTAAAATATACAAAGAACTATTATTGGTAATTTGCTGATTTATATTAAGTTGAAACCTCCCTTTTTTAGAATAATTTAAATTATAGTAGTTAGATAAGTTATCCTCATCTCTTATTATTCCATTATCTGTTACTATTTCACGCCCTGCCATTTTTTTATAACTAACTTCATTTAGGGTATAATAGCCTTGCGTTGAATATCGATACCCCATTATTTGAAAGTTAGTGCCTGTGCTATTAATCGATTTAGCATAAAGTAATCGGAATGACTGCCCTTTTTTATGCTCATCGTTTGGCAATATACTATTCGCCTGTATTACATCTGCTGATATCGCCCCAAAGGTGCCTAGATTACCACCTAAACCAATCGCATAGGCTTGATAATTATTTGAAAATTGGCTTCCTCCATATAACGTCATATTATAAGGTAAGCCATATACTAAACTTAATTGACCAAAATTAGGTTTATCTTGATAATCTGCTCCGCTACGAAATTCCCCTCCAATCAATTCGTATTTTAAGCGTCCTTCACGTTGTAAAATAGGCACATTTGAATAAGGTACAACAAATTGTGTAATTTTACCGTTATTCTCTTTGATTGTGACATCTAAATTACCGCTACTTGATGTGGCATAGAGATCTTTTATTTCAAATGCACCTGGAGGTACAGAAATTTGATAAATAACAAAACCATTCTGCTTGACTGTAACAATAGCATTGCTATTCGCAATACCCTTTATCGTAGGTGCAAATCCTCTCATGCTATCAGGCAACATATTATCATCAGATTCTAGCTTAATCCCTCTAAAACCAAGACTATCAAAAATGGTTCCATTAGAAAAAGAGTCACCAAGGGTTAATTCTGCACGTAATGGAATAATAGGTTTTTGTACATATGTTCTTATATTTCTCCATTTATTTTGCTTACTTTCACCACTAGCATAGTTCCATGAACTTTCATTTCTAAATCGCCATGAACCAAGATTAATACCAGGATTTAAGTTTAAAAAATAATTATTATTATCAACGTTATCCTTAAAGTTCTTACTATTTCTTCCTGTGAAATTATAATTTAGTAAAAACGCATTAATTCCATTATCCCATTTTTCAGGTGGGATAAAGCCACGAACATTATTTTTAAACATTATTTGTGGAATACTTAAAAATAATTTTTGTCCTTCAAAATCGAATTTAACACTTGAGTTTTCTATTTTATCTAAAATATTCTCACAAGTACTATCTTTACTTTCTACCTCTTCTGATTTCTTTTTGCTATTTTCAGTTAAAGTTACTCCAAAATTTGTCAAAGTTTTATTATCTATACAAGGTAATAAACCTGTATCATCGGATGATGCATCGCTTTCATAAAATATTAAATTTTTTGTTTCAACATATTCATCGTTTACATAAATTTCTACTGAATACATTCCTTCAGGTTGGCCTTCACCTTTATCAAATCGAGATAAATCTGCTACTTCATGATCAATATTTGAAATTAAGTTAGGATTAAAAAAACTATCCGCATACACCACACCAGAAAAGCATGTACCTAAAAAGATATATAAATTAAAACATATAGTTTTAGATTTTAGCATAATAAAGCCTTATCATTAATGAATGTTATAGCATTACTTACCAATCTGTTTCGTTACTTTGGGTGTACTAGCACCATAATCATTAATAGTTTGATAAGATATTTGACTATAGTTAGGCTTGCTGACTTTAATCATTACTGTTCCCATAGGAGGAACCATAATACTATTTAGCTGTTCATTATCAGCTTCTAAATTAATTAATGTCGCATAATAAGGTGAAGGATTATTTACTATTATGTTTCCTTGTGATTTTTTAAACTCAAGACTATTAGGTACATCCTCTATGTTAAAATTTAATCCTTGAGGTCTAATAAAAATTTTTATTCTAGATAATACTGCTAGCTGTAATATATTTTTATCTTTTATTTCTTCTCGCTCAATTTCAGGGATTGCTTTTGTATTTAACCAGAACAAACTTTCTCTATCATTTGGTAATGCCTTACCAGCATAAATTATTCTTAGCTTGTTTTCACTTTCTGGTTTGCTGACAAACAGTGGTGGTGTAACAATAAATTCATTACTTTTTTGATCTTGGCTATCATCAATCCATGATTGCACTAAAAAGCGTAATCTTTTATCTGTATTATTAAGAGTAATTGACGTCTGTTTTGCATCCATAGGATAGACTATGCGTGTTGCAGCTAATGCAACACCTCCCGCATATGATAGCGATGAAAAACTGAAGAGAAAAAATAACGCAATAAAGTGTTTAGATATTAAATGCATATTAACCTCAAATGATAGGTTTATTTATTGATAATTGAAAACAAACCAAACTACGCTGTCAGCTTTTCCACCGATAACGTTTTCTTTCGTTGCCAGATAACTTGCTTTAAATTTTAGTTTTAATTCATTCTCTTCAATAAATTTATACTTATTGAATTTATTAGGAATAATTATTTCACCTTCATCATTAAATAATGCAACACCTAATCCTGAAGCTGAATTTTGTTGATCGGTGATGCTAAATAATCGTTTATCATTATTGTTTACATCACCTATAATAATTATACTGACTTTATCCGTAATACTTTTATTACATCCCATTAATTTAATAAAAAATGGAATTTTTATAGATTGACTTCCTACTCCATGAAATTGGTTACTACTAATAACACCAAGATCAACAATTTGATATTCACTTTCAGAAGATACTGTACAAGCAGGCTCTACAATTCCCCCTTTAAAAGTCACAATACCATCGTCTAAAGAAATATTTTCCCTGTCATTAGAATAGGCTGTAAATGAAAGAGTAAAAAATAGGACAATAGAATATATTAAACTATATTTCATATTTCCCTCGATATAAAAGTATGACCTTTATCAGGTCATACTTTAAATTAATCCAATTTATTTATTCATATTGCATTTTGAAAGTTACATCAGCATCAGCATGACCAGGGGTAACGGTATCTAATGTAGATTTATAACGTGCAACAAAGTTAAGTGTATTTGATCCATCAATTAACTGTTTTGCTGTAGAAAAAACAGAGCCGTCTGGTGGTAACACTTTTCCTGTATGGTCTGTAATTTCAATACCAACGCCCGTCGCAGCACCCGCACCACCTGTTGTAATGTTGCTTACAGCTAATACTGTTTTATCATTTGAATCACTTACACCTGAAAATGAAACTGAGGCATTCTGTGCGACAGTCGTATCACAAGCTTCTAAATTGATATAAAAATCAGTATTACCAACTGTTTTCCCTACACTATCAAATTGTGCGGTACGATATTGTCCAATATTAACAGTTTGATCTATTGATTTTGTACTAACAACACATGCAGCATTAACAATTTCTCCAGTAAAATTAATTTTACCACCATTAACAATAGTCGCTGCAGAAGCAACACCGCTCAGTGATAAAACAGATACTGTAAATAGAGCTTTAACTAACATCTTTTTTTTAAGCATTGACTTTTCCTTTTACATTACAGGTAAATATACACAACAACTTCACTTATAAATTAAAATAGTAAATCTATATTAGATAACAATATTTGAATCCATATACTAATTATATGATAAAGCGTTAACTGCCTTAATAAGGGTAATTTAATAAACATTAAATAAATAGGATTTTAATTTTAAATAAAATCCCTATTAATTAATTCATTGATATACTTGCCACCAATAATATTATTTATCTTACATTTAAATAATATTCTCAAAGAATGGAATATTATTATCAGAATCATATTTTATTTTATATTTTAATGTGATAACTCTTTTGGAAACCTTTTCAAAGAAATCACTTATTGAAATATCAAATATATTTAGTATGTGAAAAAGTATATCAATAGGTATTTTATTTATTCCTCGTTCATAACGAGAAATTTGTTGTTGAGAGATATTCAATAATTTTCCTAACTCAGCCCCCGTCATAGAATTACGTTGCCTTAAAAGAAAAAGTTCATATCCAATCGAATGACAAAATATTTTTCTTTCTGAAATATATTCAAAATTCAATGAGAAATTATTTATTTCCAAAATTCACTTCCTCAACTGTATTTGCATTTAATTTACTTTATGAGATTAATAAAATCAATTATTCAAAAATTTCTAACGAATTAAAAACCTCATAATAAAACACTAAATAAGAGTAGGTAAATATACTCATTTTATTTGTATCAGGGAGTTAATTGATTATCTAATTTGAATAGTCGTTTTAAGGCAGTGATTAATTCTAAAATTACGGAAAAATAGACACAAATAAGACATAATAATCTATTAATAAAAACATATTAAATTTTTATTAATTTTTAATAGAAATATTTTTTATTGTTTTTGCCTACTGTAAAACCAAGGGTTAGTACAAAACTTATACTTTTTGTTTCAAATGTTATTTTAACAAAGTTACAATAATAAGTTTTATTAATGATTACGCCTTTATATCTCATCCTAAAAATTTTTACTTGATATAAATTAATATTTATTTATTTTTTTGGTACTGATATTTGTAATTAGATAAGTTTTTTTAACCATTATTTTATATTATTAAAAAATAATATTTTTATAACTATAAAAACTTTTGATATTAAAATTACAAACTGATAGAAACAAAATAACTTATTGATAATAAATGATTTTTATTATTACCAACACTTTCATATTTAAAAAAATGATAATATCAAATAGAAAATAAATTTTTAGAAAAAATCTATTACAAATAAGTTTATTTGAATATTAAATTTTTGAGCCATATGCTTTATATATAAAGAAAAAGGGCCTGAATAAATTCAGGCCCTTTTTCCTATTAATATAATTTTATTATTTATTAAAGCGGATCGACTTTTAAACAAGATACCGCATGGCGGAAACTTCCCTCTAATAAGGGGCGCGTTTTAGCACATTCTTCATCAGCCATCGGACAACGTGTACGGAAAATACAGCCTGATGGTGGATTAATTGGTGAAGGAAGCTCTCCTTCTAACAAATCAATATGCTTGTTACGCTCTTTATCCGGATCAGGAATAGGCACCGCTGACATCAATGCTTTGGTGTAAGGGTGTAATGGGTGATGATAAACTTCATCATAAGTCCCCAATTCCACCGCATGACCTAAATACATCACTAAGACACGATCTGAGATGTGTTTCACTACCGCAAGATCATGCGCAATAAAGATGAGCGATAATCCCATCTCTTTTTGGATATCTTTCAGTAGATTGACTACCTGAGCTTGAATAGAAACATCCAGTGCCGATACAGGTTCGTCACAGATAACCAGTTTTGGCTCTAAGATCAGTGCGCGAGCAATACCAATCCGTTGACACTGTCCACCAGAAAACTCATGAGGATAGCGGTTAATTAAGTTTGGTAATAACCCGACTCGCATCATCATCGCTTTGACTTTCTCAACCACTTCAGCCTGTTTCATTTTCGGATGATAGGTTTTTAGTGGTTCAGCAATAATATCGCCAATCGTCATTCTTGGGTTTAAGGAGGCAAGTGGATCTTGGAATATCATCTGAATATCTTGACGAACATCGCGCCACTGTTTATTGCCCATGCCTAATAAGTCATTGCCTAACCAAGTGACTGTACCACCCGATGCTTTAACTAAGCCGATAATGGCACGCGCAAAAGTTGATTTGCCACAACCTGATTCCCCTACTACACCTAAGGTTTCACCTTCGTATAAACGTAAGGTAACGCCATCAACGGCTTTGAGGCTTTTTTTAGGTTGCCAGAACCACTGTTTATTATCTTGTACATCGAAATAAACTTTTAGATCGTTAACTTCGAGGATCACTTTTCTATCTTGTAAGGTGGCTTGGCTCATACTAACTCCTCCGCCGCTTTAAAACAGGCTCGTAATCTTCCCTGAGCAAATTGTGTTAATTGAGGTTCACTATTCAAACACTGCTCTGTTGCATATTGGCAACGAGGCTGGAATGGGCAACCTTTAGGTAAACGCAATAAGTTAGGAGGATTACCCGGAATGGTCGCCAAACGTTCATCTTCACCATCTAAACGAGGTACTGCTTGCAGCAACCCAATAGAATATGGGTGTGATGGTTGGTAGAAAATATCTCGCGCATTACCATATTCCATGGTTCGCCCAGCATACATTACCAGTACTTTGTCGCAAATACCCGCAACCACACCGAGATCATGGGTGATCATGATAATGGCTGTATTAAGCTCTTTTTTTAGCTCGTTTAGCAGTGTCATGATTTGTGCCTGAACAGTCACATCCAGTGCCGTTGTTGGCTCATCAGCAATTAATAGTTTTGGCTTACATAATAGTGCCATCGCTATCATTACCCGTTGGCGCATCCCACCAGAGAACTCATGGGGATACATGCCCATACGTTTATGGGCTTCGGGCATTTTTACTGCATCAAGCATGCGAACTGATTCCGCATATGCATCATTTTTACTCATACCCTTATGAAGCATAAGCACTTCTATTAACTGAGTGCCGACTTTCATATAGGGGTTAAGTGAGGTCATTGGATCTTGAAATATCATGGATATTTCTTCAGCACGCATTTTGTTTAATTGACTTTGGCGTAAGTTTAAAATTTCACGACCATTAAAATGCGCACTTCCAGCAGTACGACCGTTTTTAGCTAATAATCCCATTAAGGCGAACGCAGTTTGCGATTTCCCAGAGCCAGATTCACCGACAATTCCTAAGGTTTCCCCTGCAGATAGCTCAAAGTTGAGTTTATTTACTGCGGTTACATCCCCATCTGGAGTACCAAAGGTGACACAGAGATCTTTTACACTTAACAATGGCTTATTTGTTGAATTTGTCATCATGTTCTCCTTAACGATCTTTCGGATCTAACGCGTCACGTAAACCATCACCGATAAAGTTAAAGCAAAACAAGGTGACAACTAAAAATGCAGCAGGGAAAAGTAATAACCAAGGAGAAACTTCCATTGAATTTGCACCATCACTCAGTAGTGCTCCCCAACTACTTAATGGCTCTTGTGTGCCTAATCCTAAGAAACTTAAAAATGATTCAAATAAGATCATGCTAGGAACCAGTAATGAAGCGTATACCACAACAACACCTAATACATTCGGCACGATGTGTTTAAGGACGATATTACGTGATGACACACCACAGACTAACGCCGCTTCAATAAACTCTTTACGTTTTAAACTGAGTGTTTGTCCCCGTACGATACGAGCCATATCGAGCCAAGATACCATGCCGATGGCAACAAAGATCAGTAAGATATTTTGCCCAAAAAAGGTCACCAGTAAGATAACAAAGAACATAAATGGGAAGGAGTTTAATATCTCCAGTAAACGCATCATCACTGAGTCAACGCGCCCACCAATATAACCTGCCATCGCGCCATAGAGGGTGCCAACAATCACCGCGACAAATGCCGCTGCAATACCTACCATCAGTGAAATACGTCCACCAATTGCTACACGAACTAATAAGTCACGTCCTGATGAGTCAGTGCCAAAATAGTGCGCAGAGGCAAAATCAGGTGGCATTGACATCATTTCCCAATCCGTATCGTCATAAACAAAAGGCGATAACATGGGGGCGAAAATGACAAAAAGTAAAATACAAAATAGTAGTACTAGGCTGGTGATCGCCGCTTTATTGTGCATAAAACGACGACGGGCATCTTGCCATAAACTACGACCTTCAACATCTAGCTGCTCCGAGAAATTCCCCAGAGCTTCGCTATTTTCTTTCATCGATAACATAACGTGCTCCAGTCTCTATTAATAACGAATTTTCGGATCGATTACGGCGTATAAAATATCAACAATGGCATTAAATAAAATGGTTAAACCACCCACAATAATGGTTAAACTCAATACCAATGAGTAGTCTCGATTTAATGCACCATTAACGAAAAGTTGACCAATACCCGGTAATCCAAAAATGGTTTCAATGACCATAGAGCCTGTAATAATCCCCACAAATGCCGGCCCCATATAAGAGATCACTGGCAGTAATGCTGGTTTTAACGCATGACGTAGCACTATGCGTTTCATTGGTAAGCCTTTAGCTTTGGCCGTTCTGATAAAGTTTGAGTGTAAAACTTCAATCATAGAACTACGTGTGATACGCGAAATACTTGCAATGTAGGAGAGCGATAATGCAACCATCGGCAGTAACATGTACTGAATTTGCCCACCATTCCAACCTCCCGCCGGTAACCAACGTAAGGTAATCGCAAAGATAAGCACTAATAGTGGCGCCACCACAAAGCTCGGTATCACAACCCCCGTCATGGCAAATGTCATGACGGTATAATCCCATTTGGTATTTTGATTCAGTGCGGCTATCACGCCTGCCCCCACACCAAAAATAACCGCTAATACAAAGGCCGATAGCCCTAATTTTGCAGAAACAGGGAATGCTTTACCGACTAAAGTGTTAACACTGTAGTCTTTATATTTAAAAGAAGGCCCTAAATCCCCTTTCGATAATTGAATTAAATAATCGAAGTATTGTTTGTAAATGGGATCGTTTAAATGATATTTCGCTTCGATGTTGGCCATAACTTCAGGGGGTAATTTCCTTTCCCCAGTAAAAGGGCTACCCGGCGCTAAGCGCATCATAAAGAACGAAATCGTTATTAGAATAAAAAGTGTCGGGATCGCTTCCAAAAAGCGACGAAAAATAAATTTGAGCATTGCCCGTTCCTATAACACAAACCTATTCAGGCGTGGTGATAAAAAGACCTCGCTTAACTTAAGCAAGGTCTCGCCCGATTATTTAGCAATAATATACAAGTCTTTAGTATGTAAATTATCCAGTGGATCTTTACCAGAATAACCACCGACATAAGGTTTAACCAAACGGGTGTTTACGTAGTAGTAAAGTGGAACAATGGCAGAATCTTTATCTAATACACCTTCTGCTTTTTGATAAATTTCTGCACGTTCATCATCCGATTTCACGCGTAAAGATTCTTTCATATACGCATCAAATTGTTTGTTTTTATAGTGAACGGTATTATTACTGCTGTAAGACAGCATCATGTTAAGGAATGAAGAAGGTTCGTTATAATCTGCACACCATCCTGCACGTGCAACATCATAATTACCTTGGTGACGTGTATCTAAGAACGTTTTCCACTCTTGGTTTTCAAGAGAAACCTCAGCACCTAAGTTTTTCTTCCAAATAGAAGAGGCCGCAATCGCAACTTTTTTATGTAGATCAGAGGTGTTATACAGTAACTTGAATTTTAATGGATTGGCTTTGTTATAACCCGCTTCTTCTAATAATTGGCGCGCCTTTTCATTACGTTGCTCTTGGGTCCAAGAAGCGAACCACTCTGGTTTACTCTCTTTAATGCCATCGGTGAAAGGCGGTGTAAATCCGTAAGCAGGGATATCACCTTGGTTTTTCACTTTATAAGTGATGATATCTCTATCCATAGATAGTTTTAGTGCTTCACGTACTCGTGGATCGTCAAAGGGAGCTTTCTCATTATTAATTTCATAATAATAAGTACATAAGTATGGGCTGATACGTAATTCATCTGGGATCTCTTTTTTCAATTTTTGGAAAAATTCAATCGGCAGATTGCTATAAGTCATATCGATTTCACCCGCACGATAGCGGTTTACATCGGTGACTTCTGATGAGATAGGTAAAAAAGTAACTTTATTGATAACCGTATTTTTATTGTCCCAATAGGTTGGACTACGCTCTAATTCAATACGTTCGTTTACCGTCCAATTTTTCAGTACATAAGCACCATTGCCAACAAAGTTCGCAGGTTGCGTCCACTTTTCACCAAATTTTTCAATTACTTTTTGATTCACTGGCGACATCGAGGAGTGAGCTAGCAATTTAGGTAAATAAGGTACGGCCTCTGATAATGTGATTTCTAATGTATTATTATCAAGCGCTTTAACACCTAGTTCCGTCGGTTTTTTCTTACCGGCGATAATATCGTCAATATTAACAATATGGGCATATTGTAGATAGCTTTCATAAGGTGATGCTGTATTCGGATCTGCTAAACGTTGCCAGCTATAAACAAAGTCTTGCGCTGTTACAGGGTCACCGTTTGACCATTTCGCGTCTTCACGAATTTTAAACGTCCAAACGGTAAAATCTTTATTTTCCCAGCTAGTCGCAGAGCCCGGTAGAATTTCACCATCAGGCCCTACAATCGTGATCCCTTCAAATAGATCTCGTGCTAATGCTGATTCAGGTACACCCTCAATTTTATGAGGATCAAGTGATTGTGGCTCAGAGCCATTATTACGCACTAACTCTTGTTTATCAGCCAGTTTTACCCCATCAGGCACAACAGCCGCAGTAGCATTGAGCGCCGTAAAACCAAAGATAGTACCAATGGCGATCGCTAGCGCACTTTTTTTAGTTACATTTATCATCTTATCAAATACTCCCAGTTAGTGAGTCGGCCATTGTTCGGCCTTCCTGTGATGCTTCGCTGTGTTTTTGGAACGTTTTACACAACTTATTGTTTTACAAAAAAATAAAATATTGTTTCGGATTGACTATCTATGCTTAACTGCATGATGTCTTTATCATTTTTGTGCCGTTATATTTTGTGTAGTACTTTTTATGCTGTACTTTTTTAAATTGCTTTTGCTAATTAAAATCAGATATAGCTATAGATGCGTTATAACTTACCAGTTTTATTTATCTGCCTTTATAAAATAGCGCTTTAAGTCCGTATAATCAAAGGGGTCTTTACCGGTAAATCCGCCCACTTTAGGACTGACCATTCTGACACTCACACGATAATAGACTGGTACAATAGCGGAGTCCTTGTCTAACAAGGCTTCAGCACGTTGATACAGTTGGTGACGCGCTTCATTATCAGTGGCCAGTAACGCATTTTTTAATGCGGCATCATAATCACTATTTTCATATAAAATAGTATTTAGACTGCTAGTGGAGAGGAAAGAGTTTAAAAATGATGTTGGTTCATTGTAATCGGCACACCATGTTGCCCTTGCTACTTGGTAATTACCTTGGTTACGATTTTCTAACGTCGTTTTCCACTCTTGATTTTGTAAAGTGACATTAGCACCAATATTCTTTTTCCACATAGAAGCGGCAGCAATAGCTTGTTGCTTATTCTGATCGGATGTGTTGTACAGCAATGTAAAAGATAATGGGTTTTGGCTGTCATAACCGGCTTCTTTTAATAATTCACGCGCTCTTTCATGACGCTGTTGTTGCGTCCAACCTGCCCATTTAGGGGGTTTAAACTTGCCATTATTAATAAAAGGTGGAGTAAAAGAATAAGCCGGTATTTGCCCTTGCCCCATGATCTTTTCCGCGATAATTTCTCTATCTAAACTTAATTTTACCGCTTCACGCACACGGGGATCATCAAAAGGTGGACGTTTATTATTAAGCTCATAAAAGAAAGTACATAGGTAAGGCGTAACATGTAGATTCTCTGGTTGCTCTTGTTTCATCTTTCGATAAAGCGTAGGAGGAATAGCGCTATTGGTGATTTGAACTTCACCGCTACGGTAGCGATTAATATCACTGGTTTCTGAACTAATAGGTAAAAAAGTCGCTCGTTCAATAATGGTGTTTTTGTTATCCCAATAAAGTGGATTACGTTTTAAAGTGATTTTTTCATTAACCACCCAATTATCAATTAAATACGCCCCATTACCGACAAAGTTTTCCGGGCGAGTCCAATTGACACCATATTTTTCAACAATCTCTTTTTTAACTGGTTTTAATGAGGTGTGGTTTAGCATATCCACCAGATAGGGAACCGGTTGTGTGAGCGTAACTTGCAAAGTATGTGGATCAATTGCTTTTACCCCTAGACTCTCTGGGGATTTCTTGCCTGTCAGAATATCTGCAACATTTTCCACATAGGCATATTCAAGATAACTGGCATAAGGCGAGCCAGTTTGGGGATCAGTTAATCGACGCCAACTATAAACAAAATCATCTGCAGTAACCGGTGTACCATCACTCCATTTCGCATCATCGCGTAAATAGAAAGTCCATGTTTTATTGTCTTCTGAACTCTCCCATTTAGCGGCAACCCCCGGCATACTTTCGCCATTAGGCCCCATATAAGTGAGCCCTTCTAATAAATTTAAAATAATATTACTTTCTGGTACCCCTTCCACTTTATGTGGATCAAGGGAGGAAACTTCAGTGCCATTATTAATAACAATATCTTGTTGTTTCGCAAGAAGAGTACCTTCTGGAGGTATTACCGCATGAGAAAGAAAAGAGGTCAGCGCAAGTGATATAATGCTGACAGGAAACATCATTTTTAACATAACTTTCTTTTTCATGGGTACCTCTCCTAATAAATAATCATCTATAGCGGGGTTACTCAATTTACATATAAATTATTTTTAAATAATA
This sequence comes from Proteus sp. G2609, assembly GCF_963896135.1. NCBI lineage: Bacteria > Pseudomonadati > Pseudomonadota > Gammaproteobacteria > Enterobacterales > Morganellaceae > Proteus > Proteus sp. G2609. Next base: position 93,134 of record NZ_CAWQNB010000039.1, read on the forward strand.
TTCAGATATTTCATGCTATTTAATATGTTGAGATAATTGTTAGATAAAATTAATAACAATATTCTTCTTTTTTACACTTATAGTGAATTTTGTCAATTAGTGCGGTGTTATTATCACTTAAACTTTACTAAGCCCAGTAGACTTCTATCTTATGAAAAAAGAAAATTCTCATCACGGTATCTACAACAACAAATAAACATTTAATTAACACCGCGCAACTTTTATAGATAGAAAACCTACATAGCTCACAAAATTAATATAATCAGATGGGTTTTTAGCGAGGATACAGAACTTTATGATGTGTTCGGTGTAAGTTTTTTTTCACGCAACTTGATTATAAACAATAACAAATCTGTCTTTAAATGACAGAAACTGGCTAATCTAAAAATACCGGTAGATTAATAAAAAAACATTTTTATTATTTGTTTTTAAAAATTAATATATTTTTTGAAATGCAATTAAAATCAGTACTATTTTCATTTATATCCCGATGAATTAGCAAAAAAATATCCTTTATCGTTGTTATGAACCATAAAGGATATTCTGAGCGTTAGCCTACTTATTCAAAATTTTTGCTTTAATTAGCTAAAGTCGTACCAAACCATTGTAGCTTTTGATTTAAACTGACGACTTCACCAACAATAATTAATGCAGGACTTTGCATTGAGTTTGCCATTTCAGCCAGTTGCTGTAATTGACCAACAACCACTTTTTGTGTCGCCAGTGTACCTTTTTCTACTATTGCCACTGGCATAGTGGCACGCATATGCTGATTAAGTAACATTTGCTGAATGTAATCGGCTTTACTTAGCCCCATATAAAAAACCAAAGTTTGGTTATCTTGTGCGATACATTGCCATTGTGCGTCGTTCAGCCCTTTTCCATGCCCAGTAATAAAACGTACACTTTGTGCATAATCCCGATGTGTTAATGGAATACCGGCATAAGTGGTACAGCCTGATGCCGCAGTAATGCCGGGCACCACAGAAAAAGGTATTTGATGCTCAATTAAAGCTTCTAACTCTTCACTTCCTCGACCAAATATAAAAGGATCACCCCCTTTTAACCTCACTACCCTTTTCCCTGCCTTAGCGTGATTAATAAGAATTTGGTTAATCTCCTCTTGAGGAACACAATGAAAACCAGCTCGTTTACCAACATAAATACGTTCAGCATCTCTGCGCACTAAATGCATAACCTCATCAGAGACTAATCTATCATAAACCACGACATCGGCTTGCTGACATTGTTGCAGCCCTTTAATAGTCATTAATCCTGCATCTCCAGGGCCTGCTCCCACCAACACCACACTCCCTTGGGGTTGGTTATTTTCCGCTAGCAATGTGCTGATACGTTGTTGAATACCGTTATCTCTACCTGCATCAATTTCCGCTTGTAGCGCTTTATCTGCAAAAAAACGCTCCCAAAAATAGCGTCTAGCACTCATGGTGGCAAAACGTTGTTTAACTTGCTCACGTAATTTCCCTGCTAACTGCGCTAAAGCGCCTAGCGAGTTGGGCAACCACTGTTCCATTTTTTCACGTAAGATGCGTGCAAGTACTGGGGCTTTTCCTCCCGAAGAAATCGCAACCATAATAGGGGAACGGTCAATCACTGAGGGCATAATAAAGCTAGCTTGCTTGGGCGAGTCAACCACGTTACAAAAAATGCGTTGTTCTGTGGCCTGCTGATAGACAAGTTGATTCACTTGCTCATTATCTGTGGCCGCAATGACTAGCCATTTGTCAGCTAAATCAGCAACACTAAATTCAGCCATGAAACACTGCAATCGTTGCTCGTTTTGCCACTGCATAAATTGTGGTGTGAATGTCGGTGCAACGACGGATATAACCGCTCCCGCTTCCATCAGTAAACGTGCCTTACGCTCTGCCACTTCACCGCCACCTACTAATAAACAAGGTTTATTGTTGAGCTGACAGAATATTGGAAAATAATCCATCTGGGTCCCCTATTTATTGGTTTTATCAATGACACGAACGCACACTGACTGTATTACCTTCGACTTTGACTTCATAATGAGTAATTGAATAGTGCTCATCTTCAAGGCAATAACCATCTGTTAAGCGAAAATGCTGCTTTTTCAATGGACTGACGATATATAACTCATTGTCGTGCTCTGCAATTAATCCCCTTGATAAAACACTCGCTTGCGCGAAGGGATCAATATTGCTTAATGCGTAGAGCCGTTCATCTTGGTATGGACGGAAAATAGCCACCTGATCTTGCTCCACCAGCGCACAAACGCCAGTTCCCACAGTGATGTCATCTAATTGGCAAACCGCTATCCATTGACTCATGATTGCGTCTCCTCTGTTACCATTTTGATATCAATACGTTCATGCACGCGGGCAGGACGATGCTGAGCACGCTCTTTTACCATCTGTATATTAGGATCGGGCATCGGATTGTTAATAAAGTGCGCAAAACGTTTCAATGCTTGTGGTGAATCAAGGGTTTCTTGCCACTCACAGGCTACGCGCTCTTGTAAAACTTTAAGCTCTTTTTCTAACTGTGCATTTAAGCCTAACTTGTCGTGAATAATGACTTCACGTAAATATTCAACGCCCCCTTCTAGGCTTTCTAACCAAACGGAGGTTCGTTGTAATTTGTCTGCCGTACGGATATAGAACATCATAAAGCGGTCAATATAATGGATCAGCGTTTCTTCATCTAAATCCGCCGCGAATAGATCGCCATGACGCGGTTTCATGCCTCCATTACCACCAAAATAGAGATTCCAGCCTTTTTCTGTGGCAATAATCCCTACATCTTTCCCCTGAGCTTCGGAGCATTCACGGGTACAACCAGATACCCCAAATTTCATTTTATGCGGCGTGCGGATCCCTTTATAACGATGTTCTAAAAAGACACCTAATCCAACACTATCGCCAACCCCAAAACGACACCAACTGTTTCCTACACAAGTTTTTACCATACGGATCGCTTTGGCATAGGCATGGCCTGTTTCAAAACCCGCGGCAATTAATTTCTGCCAAATCGCCGGTAAATCTTGCTTCTGTGCACCAAACATCGCCATACGTTGAGAGCCTGTGATTTTGGTGTATAAATTGTATTCTTGTGCAATTTGTCCAATCGCAATAATACCCGCTGGCGTAATTTCACCGCCAGGGGAGCGTGGAATAATAGAGTAAGTGCCATCTTTTTGCAGATTGGCGAGGAAGTTATCATTCGTATCTTGTAGCGCAACTAAGTCATCACGCAAGATATAGTCGTTCCAACACGAAGCCAGCAGAGAGCCGACGGTTGGTTTACAAATTTCACAGCCATAGCCTTGACCATGTTTTTTCAATAGTTCATCAAAGCTTTTCAGCCCTTCAACACGAATAAGATGATAAAGCTCTTGGCGAGAATAGTGAAAATGTTCACAAAGGTGATGGTTAACTTCAATGCCTTGTTTTGTGAGTTCCGCATTTAATACTTGAGTGATAAGCGGAATACATCCCCCACACCCCGTTCCCGCTTTTGTTTCTGCTTTAATCGCCGCAACCGTATGACAACCACGCTCAATAGCTTGAATAATGTCGCCTTTGCTTACATCAAAACAGGAGCAAATTTGTGCTGTTTCAGGTAATGAATCAACCCCGATAGCCGGTTTACTTCCAGCATGAGCAGGTAAGATTAATGTGTCAGGATGTTCTGGTAATTCAATTGTATTTAATGCTAACTGTAACAGATTGCCATAATCTTCCGTATCCCCAACCAATACCGCACCTAATAGGTATTTATTGTCTTCACTCACTATCAGGCGTTTATAAATCTCTTTACCTTCATCAAGATAAATATAGCTACGACAACCTGTTTGGCGACCATGGGCATCACCAATTCCCCCTACATCAACCCCGAGTAGTTTTAATTTTGCACTTAAATCCGCCCCTTGGAATGCAGTCTGTTGACCTAATAGATGATCAACGGCTACCTGAGCCATTTTATAACCCGGGGCAACTAACCCAAATGTTTGGTTATGCCAAGAAGCACACTCCCCAATGGCATAAATATCTGCATCTGAGGTTTGGCAATAGTCATTAATCACAATCCCCCCTCGTGGGGCTATATCGAGAGAACATTGACGTGCTAATTTATCTTTCGGGCGTATCCCGGTTGAAAATACGACAAAATCAACCTCAAGTGAGGAGCCATCGGCAAACTGTAATGTTTTTCGCGCATTTTCCCCTGTCGATAAGATCGCTTGGGTGTTTTTCGCTGTGTGTACTTTAACCCCCATGCGCTCTATTTTACGTTTAAGTTGCTCTCCTCCCATGCTATCAAGCTGTTCTGCCATTAGCGTTGGCGCAAATTCAATCACATGGGTTTCAATACCTAAACTTTTTAGCGCACCAGCGGCTTCTAAACCTAACAGCCCGCCGCCAATAACCGCCCCTTTACGGCTTAAACGAGCACAAGCTTCAATCGCATTTAAATCTTCGATAGTTCGGTAAACAAAACAATCTGGTGAGTTGTTTCCATTAATAGGAGGAACCCATGGGTAGGAGCCTGTTGCCATGATCAATTTGTCGTAGCTAACACAACGCCCAGTATTGGTGTGCACCACTTTTTCTTCACGATTAATGGTGATCACACGCTCACCCACTAATACTTCAATATGATGTTTCTCGTAATAGCCGGGTTTAACTAACGAGAGCTCTTCAGCGGTGTGATGAGAAAAATAGGAAGAGAGATGGACTCTATCATATGCAATACGAGGTTCTTCACAAAAGACGATAATATTGAACGTTTCATTGCCGCCCTTATCAATCAATTCTTCTATATAACGGTGTCCAACCATGCCGTTACCGATGATTGCGAGTGTTTTCTTGCTCATTTTTGCCTCAGATCTAAAGGTATCTAAGGTTAAAATACGAGGCTACTCATAAGAGATATTGATGAATATCAAAGACAGCTTAATCAATTCAGCCAATACAACTTAATAGTCAACATATTACTACCAAAGTAGTATTTTATTCGTCGTTTGTTGCGATTAATTATTCCTCAACCATAATTAATTCAAAAGGCTTATAACGAGGTGTTATATATAAGTGTAATAAAAACTTTGCGAAATGCGCTTATTTTGCCTAAGTTAATTTCCAAAAGTAATAACTAATAAGTTATTGACATAATAACGAAAGCGAGACTATTTCAGGGAGCGTCCAATGAAAGTGAAAACCAAATTATTATCATTACTTGTGATGGGTGCTCTCAGTGCCCCTGTATTGGCAGCAACACCTGCCAATACATTGATTGTAGTACAAGGCCTTGATGATATTGTTAGCCTTGATCCTGCTGAAAGTAACGAGTTATCAAGTATTCAGACCGTACCAAGTTTATATCAACGTATTGTTCAGCCTAACCGTGACAATCCAGAAATTAACGAGCCAATTTTAGTCGAGAGTTGGCAGGCTCACCCTGAACAAAAATCTATCGTCTTTAAAATTAAACAGGATGCAAAATTTGCCTCCGGTAATAGCGTACGCCCAGAAGATATTATCTTCTCTTACCAGCGTGCAGTGACGATGAATAAATCCCCTGCTTTTATTTTAAATGTGCTAGGTTGGAAAGCAGATAATATTAATACCCTATTGAAAAAAGTCAGTGATAAGGAGATTGAAGTACGTTGGACAGCAGATGTTAGCCCTGATGTGGTACTTAACATCCTTTCTACACCAATCGCTTCTATTGTTGATGAGAAATTGATTGCCGCACATATTAAAAATAATGACTTTGGTAATAATTGGCTAAAAATGAATTCGGCTGGTAGTGGTGCTTATAAAATGCGTGCCTACAAACCTCGCCAAGCCATTGTGTTAGAAGCTAACCCTCTTTCACCGACCGGTGCGCCTAAGATAGCCAATATTATTATCAAAAATGTGCCCGATCCCGCTTCACGTCGTCTGTTAATTGAAAAAGGCGATGCGGATATTGCCCGTGACTTAGGTACAGACCAAACTGCAGCATTAGCAGGTAAACCTGGCATTCAAATTTTAAATATTCCTTCTGCTGAGCAAGTCTATATGGCGTTTAATACCGGTAGCGGAAATCCGCTTCTTAGCAATCCGGCATTTTGGCAAGCAGCACGCTATTTGGTCGATTATAAAGGGATCACTAATGACTTAATGCGTGGGCAATATTTTATTCACCAAAGTTTCTTGCCGGTAGGATTACCGGGGGCATTAGAAGATAATCCATTTAGTTTTGATCCGCAAAAAGCGAAAGATATCTTAGCAAAAGCAGGAATTACTCATGCACGTTTTACTCTCGATGTAGAAAACAAAGTTCCTTACATCACCGTTGCACAATCTATTCAAGCAAGCTTTGCACAAGCGGGTGTACAGGTTGATCTGTTACCTGCTGCCGGTAGTCAAGTTTATAGCCGAGTGAGAGCAAGGCAGCACCAAGCGGCGATCCGTTTTTGGATCCCCGACTATTTTGATGCTCACTCCAATGCTAGCGCTTTTGCCTATAATGACGGGCAATCAAATACCGTGGCTTGGTTAAATAATTGGAATATTCCTGAGTTAAGTAAACAAACACTCGTCGCCCTTAATGAAGCGGATAAGGCTAAACGTCAGTCCCTTTATACTGAAATGCAAAAAGAGCTACAACGCAGTTCACCTTACGTGTTTATCGACCAAGGCAAAAATCAGATTGTATTACGGGATAACGTGAAAGGTTATGCTCAAGGTCTAAATGCCGATATGGTCTATTACGACAAAGTCACTAAGTGATCATTTTCCTGCCGCCACTCACAATCATGCTATTGTGAGTGGTCTATTTTTTGCGATTTCAAGGCTGTTGCCGTATGAATACACTCACAATATCCACTCGCCTAAAAGGCCAGTTGTTTACCTTGGTTCAAGGTATATTGACATTGGCGCTAACACTTTTAGGGTTACTGGTTATTACTTTTACGCTTTCTGCGTTTTCCCCTGTTGATCCTGTTTTACAAATTGTTGGTGATCACGCCAGTATTGAAACTTATAATCAAGTAAAACATGAGTTAGGGTTAGATTTACCCATCTACATGCAATTTTTCCACTATGTAGAAGCACTATTGCAAGGAAATTTAGGTACGGCGACGTCAACGGGTCAACCGGTATTTGATGATTTAATCGCCACCTTTCCAGCCACTTTAGAATTAGCCACTGTCGCCTTAGTCATTGGCGCTAGTTTGGGGGTTTTATTTGGTGTGTTATGTGCGCGTTTTGTTGGCACTCCCTTTGATTTTATCTTACGTTTTTTAACGCTATTAGGTAGCTCAGTCCCTATTTTCTGGTTAGGTTTAATACTACTCCTTATTTTTTATGCCACATTGCAATGGACAGCAGGCCCAGGACGTTTGGATGATATCTATCAATTTACCATTGAGCCAGTAACCGGCTTTGCCTTGATTGACACCCTACTGGCAGGTGATAAAGATGCCTTTCTAAACGCCCTATCACATCTCATATTACCGGTTTCTCTGCTAGCCTATTTTGCACTGGCATCTATTACCCGTTTAACACGCTCTGCCTGTTTAAATGAGATGAATAAAGAGTATGTCACTCTCGCCAGAGCAAAAGGGATTGGCGAATTACGTCTTTTATTTACCCATGTATTACCTAATATTCGCGGTGTGTTGATGACCATTATCGCCTTGTCTTATACAGGGATGTTAGAAGGTGCCGTATTAACAGAAACGGTATTTTCTTGGCCGGGGATTGGTCGTTATCTCACAACGGCTCTCTTTGCGGGTGATACCACCGCAATTATGGGGGGCACACTTGTTATTGGTCTATGTTTTGTGCTGATTAATAATATGACAGATATCGTTATTCGTCTGACTGATCCGAGGTTACGCTAATGTCACTCTCCTTTTTAACAAAAATAGCGCGTTCACCTTCAGCGTTTATCGGTCTGTCATTGCTGCTCCTTCTGCTACTAATTGCCATTTTTGCCCCTTGGTTAGCGCCTTATGATCCGAATTGGCAACACGCTGCACAACGCTTATTAGCCCCTAATGCCGCACACTGGTTAGGTACTGATAGTTATGGTCGCGATATTCTTTCACGCTTAATTTATGGTACACGCCCAATGTTAGGTTTGGTGGGTCTTGTTGCCTTGATAACACTACCATTAGGGCTATTTATTGGCATTTTATCCGGTTATTACGGCGGTTGGACAGAGCGGATTTTAATGCGTTTTACCGACATCATTATGTCTATGCCCTCCTTAATTTTAGCCTTTGCCTTTGTCGCCATGTTAGGGCCGGGATTACTTAACGGTGCATTAGCCCTTGCACTTACAGCATGGCCGGCTTATGCCCGCCAAGCCCGTAGTGAAATTCAACACTTACGCAATAGTGATTACCTTGCAGCCGCTGAAATGATGGGAATTAAAGGTATTAGACTATTATGGGGGCATATTCTTCCTTTATGTTTACCTTCTGCCATTGTACGTTTAGCCCTTAATTTAGCGGTGATCATTCTTGCTGCAGCAGGTTTAGGTTTCCTTGGGCTAGGTGCTCGCCCTCCCATGGCGGAATGGGGAGCAATGATTGCCGAAGGGATGCCCGTTATTTTTGATCAGTGGTGGGTGGCCGCTATTCCGGGTACGGCAATTTTAATCAGTAGCCTTGCTTTTAACTTATTGGGAGATGGATTACGCGATGTATTAGGAGAAAGCCATGAATAAAGCCCCTTTAATCGAAGTCGATAATCTGTGTATTGATTTTCCACGTGCTAGAGTGGTGAATAATGTCTCCTTTCAGTTAGGACAAGAGCGGTTAGCACTGGTGGGTGAATCTGGTTCAGGAAAATCGATGACGGCACGCTCATTAATGGGCTTAGTGCGTAAGCCGGGCAAAGTTTCTGCTGATAAATTGCATTTTATGGGGGACGATCTACTCGCTTATTCTCCTAAGCAATGGAACCAGTTACGAGGAAAAACAATATCAATGGTATTACAAGATCCTCGTTATGCATTAAACCCAGTGAAAACCATTTATCAGCAAGTAGAAGAAACGGTAAAACTCCATCAAAAATTATCCCATAAAGAGCGACATGCATTAATTACTGAAACTTTGCTTTCCGTGGGATTACCGGAACAGAGTATTTCTCGCTACCCCGGTGAATTATCGGGCGGTATGGGACAACGCGCGATGATCGCTATTGCGCTGATTAATAACCCAGCGGTACTGATTGCGGATGAGCCAACTTCCGCACTAGATGCACAGCTACGACATCAAATATTAGAACTTATCATTACCCAATGCGCACAACGAGATATGGCTTTGTTGTTAATTAGCCATGATCTACCTTTAGTGGCTGAATATTGTGATCGTGTTATGGTCATGTATCAAGGGGAGCAAGTGGATGAACTTGAGGCAAAAGCATTACCTCAAGCCACACATCCATACACCCGCACCTTATGGACCTGTCGCCCTAATGCGAGTACCTATGGCACACAATTACCGGTATTAGATAGAACACTGAATTTTAAAGGTACACCTTATGCTAATTGATATTCATCATTTACGCGTTCAATTTGAACAAAATAGACAGATTAAGCAGGTGGTAAAAGGTGTCAATCTACAAGTTAAACAAGGCGAAACCTTTAGTTTAATTGGTCGTTCTGGTTGCGGTAAATCAACTGTATTACGTGTTATAGCCGGATTATTACATCATTGGCAAGGGGATATTAAGTTGTTAGGGCAAGCAATTAAGCCACAGCAACGCTTTCAAGGTAAGTTACGCCGTAACATACAGATGGTGTTTCAAGATCCCTATGCTTCATTACACCCTCAACATCGGATAGAACGAGCATTTATTGAGCCGTTAAAAATTCATCATATTGCTTATGATAAAACAACAATAACCTCAGCGTTAGAGCAAGTCGGTTTAGAAGGCGATATTGCTTATCGTTATCCACATCAACTATCAGGTGGACAACGTCAACGTGTGGCTATAGCCAGAGCATTACTGTTGCAACCACAGTTGTTATTGTTAGATGAGCCAACCTCTGCACTGGATATGTCGGTACAAGCAGAAATTTTAAATCTGCTTAATACCTTAAAAAAACAACATAACATGACTTACCTTTTGGTCAGCCATGATGCAGATGTTATTGCACATATGTCGGATAGCGCAGCGCTAATGGAAGAGGGTCAATTGACTTGCTATTATGATAGAAAAGCGCTTTCTCAAGGGCTTCATCGTCTTGATTAATTAAAAATAGCCACAAAAAAGATAACAAAGAGAGAAATGATAAGAGCAGTATTAAATATCAATACTGCTCCTTTGGTAATATTACACTGTGCTTATACTAATAATCCCGGAAAAATAGAACGTAACCCGGTGACAATAAATTCAATACCTAACGACATCAACAATAACCCCATAATACGCGTGACAACGTTGATACCGGTTTGACCTAAGTATTTAACTAATAAAGTGGCACTACGAAACAGTAACCAGCAACAAAAAGCAAAAAAGATACTGGTCGCAGCAAGACCTAAGAAATTAGTCACCCCTTCCCAGCGTGAACTCCAAACAATACAGGAGCTAATTGCACCAGGACCTGCCATCAACGGTAATGCTAAAGGCACCACCGCAACACTGCTACGTACTGCTGATTCATTTTTTTCTTGGTTATTTTGTTTATCTTCTCCTAAGCGCCCATTTATCATGGTCATTGCGATTGTCACTATCAGCATCCCCCCAGCGATACGAAATGAGTCAATAGAGATGCCAAAAATACTCAGTATCGAATCACCTATTAATAGGGAAATAACCAAAATAATCGCAACGGAGCCATTGGCAATTAAGTTTGTTTTATTACGTCCTGCATCCGTTTGATAACTCGTCATACTGATAAATACAGGCAAGATCCCTATCGGGTTTACAATAGCAAAAAGACCGACAAAAAATTTAATATAACCGGATAAATCCAGCAGTGCCCCCATGAAAAGCCCCTTCTTGGCTAATAAACATGCGAATTATGCTCTAAAAGATAGAGTAACTCCAAAAAATGCGCGTTACTTTAAATCAATAAACCAGTTAATTCTATTACTTAACATTATTTTGGCTAAATTTTTCGCTAGTAAACAACCATAACTCTAGTGATTTAATTTTATATCCTAGAGAGTCTTACAACAAAAAAATAGTCCATTTATTTTTGTAATTAATTATCATTACCATTTAAACACTTGCTGAAAGGTGTCAGCTTGCTATTATTGTGATGTAGATCACTTTAATTAATTAGAAAGATGATAAGCTGTCATCATTCAGAAAAAGGAGATCTTTTTAAAATATATTTGTATTTGTTATTGTTTTTTCTTAGCTTTTTAAGCAAATTAGAGCTTCTAATAATAATGACTTAAATAAGTATAGAAATTTTGATTTGAGCTATTCTTATTTAGTGATGATTTTACCGGCTAATTTGCTTAAAAAGTTTAACATTTTATCAGGAGTCTCTTTATGTCTGTAACTAACGTTACTGAACTCAATGATCTGGTTGCTCGTGTAAAAAAAGCTCAGCTTGAATTTGCTAACTTTTCTCAAGAAAAAGTTGACGCAATTTTTCGTGCTGCTGCATTAGCTGCCGCTGACGCCCGTATTCCTCTTGCAAAATTAGCTGTTGAAGAGTCTGGCATGGGTATCGTTGAAGATAAAGTGATCAAAAACCACTTTGCTTCAGAATATATCTACAATGCGTATAAGGACGAAAAAACCTGCGGTATTTTGTCTGAAGATTTAACCTACGGTACTATCACTATTGCTGAACCTATCGGTATTATCTGTGGTATCGTGCCAACCACTAACCCTACTTCTACCGCTATTTTTAAAGCATTAATCAGCTTAAAAACACGCAACGGTATTATTTTCTCTCCACATCCACGGGCGAAATTAGCCACAAACCGTGCGGCTGAAATTGTGTTAAACGCTGCAATCGCCGCGGGTGCACCAAAAGATATTATCGGCTGGATCGATGAACCTTCAGTGGCATTATCCAATGCATTAATGCACCATGATGATATTAACCTGATCTTAGCAACAGGTGGCCCAGGAATGGTAAAAGCCGCTTACAGTTCAGGTAAACCTGCTATCGGTGTTGGTGCGGGTAATACTCCTGTTGTTATTGATGACTCAGCAGATATTAAACGTGCAGTTGCTTCTATTTTGATGTCAAAAACCTTTGATAATGGGGTTATTTGTGCTTCAGAGCAATCTGTTATCGTCGTAGACAGTATCTATAAACAAGTTCGTGAACGTTTCGCCACTCACGGCGGCTACATGTTAACCGGTAAAGAGTTAAAAGCTGTTCAAGATATTATCTTAAAAGATGGTAACTTGAATGCGGCCATCGTTGGTCAACCGGCAGTGAAAATCGCAGAAATGGCCGGTATTGAAGTGCCTGTTAACACTAAGATTTTAATTGGTGAAGTTAAAGAAACTACTGATGCAGAACCTTTTGCTCACGAAAAACTATCTCCTCTGTTAGCAATGTACCATGCACAAAACTTTGAAGATGCGGTACATAAAGCAGAAAAATTAGTTGAAATGGGCGGTATTGGTCATACTTCTTGTTTATATACCGATCAAGATAACTGTCCTGAACATGTTGCCTACTTTGGCGACAAAATGAAAACTTCCCGTATTTTAATCAATACACCGGCATCACAAGGGGGTATTGGTGACTTATACAACTTTAAACTCGCTCCTTCTCTCACTTTAGGCTGTGGCTCATGGGGTGGTAACTCCATTTCTGAGAACGTAGGGCCAAAACACCTTATCAACACTAAAACCGTGGCGAAAAGAGCAGAAAATATGTTGTGGCACAAACTTCCTAAATCAATTTATTTCCGCCGTGGTTGCTTACCTATTGCACTGGAAGAGATTGCAACTGATGGTAAAAAACGCGCATTTATCGTTACAGACAGTTTCTTATTCAACAACGGTTACGTTGATGAAGTGACCAATGTACTGAAAAAATTTGGTGTTGAAACGGAAGTTTTCTTTGAAGTTGAAGCAGATCCCACATTAAGTGTCGTACGCAAAGGTGCAGAGCAGATGAACAGCTTTAAACCTGATGTGATCATCGCATTAGGTGGCGGTTCACCAATGGATGCGGCTAAGATTATGTGGGTAATGTATGAACACCCAGAAACACACTTCGAAGAATTAGCATTACGCTTTATGGATATTCGTAAACGTATTTATAAATTCCCGAAAATGGGTGTGAAGGCTCAAATGGTAGCAATTACCACAACATCAGGTACAGGCTCTGAAGTTACACCATTTGCTGTTGTGACTGATGATGAAACAGGCCAAAAATATCCATTAGCAGACTACGCATTAACGCCAGATATGGCGATTGTAGATGCCAATCTGGTGATGAATATGCCTAAATCACTCTGTGCTTTTGGTGGTTTAGATGCGGTGACTCACGCATTAGAAGCTTATGTTTCTGTATTAGCCAATGAGTATTCTGATGGTCAGGCACTGCAAGCTCTGAAATTGCTGAAAGAATATCTGCCAGCAAGCTATCATGAAGGTGCTAAAAATCCGGTTGCTCGTGAGCGTGTCCACAATGCAGCCACCATCGCAGGTATTGCATTTGCTAACGCCTTCTTAGGGGTTTGTCACTCAATGGCGCATAAATTAGGCTCTGAATTCCATATTCCTCATGGTCTTGCCAATGCGTTATTAATTTCTAACGTTATTCGTTATAACGCGAATGATAACCCAACAAAACAGACTGCATTTAGCCAATATGACCGTCCACAAGCACGTCGTCGTTATGCTGAAATTGCTGATCACTTAGAACTGTCTGCTCCTGGTGATCGCACTGCAGCTAAGATTGAAAAACTGTTAGCTTGGTTAGAAGAGATGAAATCTTCATTAGGTATCCCTGCTTCTATCCGTGAGGCGGGCGTACAAGAAAGTGATTTCTTAGCGAAAGTGGATAAATTATCAGAAGATGCGTTTGATGATCAGTGTACTGGTGCTAACCCGCGTTATCCGCTGATCTCTGAGTTAAAACAACTGTTATTAGATTCTTACTACGGCCGCGAATTTAACGAGCACCCGGTTGCTGAGGTAAAAGAAGCGAAGCCTGCTAAAAAAAGCAGTAAGAAATAATAGCGCTATCTCTGTATTAACAGATTAGCCTTCAATCTTCGATGATTGCTTTACTATAAAACCAGCCACAAGGCTGGTTTTATTTTGTCTACCAATGGATAACAATAATGTTCTAATCCCCTTATCTCTCAATTTATTTTTCTTCCTTATATTTAATATGACGTCCAGCAAGATAGATGAGAGCGCCGCCTTGTGATTATCACTTTTAGGTATACGTTGCTAAAACAGCACCAATCGCCCTCTCCCTCATTTTTATCAACATCCATCTCTTTATTCAGCTTAACCGTGATTAAGCGCTTAACGTGCTTTACAGCGCTTTGATATCTGATTACCTAGAAATGAAAACGCTAAAATTTCTCATTGAGTTAAACCGCACTACTCAATTACTCCTATGATAAGGCTTATCACACAAAAATGAGAGTTGAGCAAAAGTAGGCACTATTAATGTAATAAAATGAGGTGCTTATTTTTTAATAAGCACTTTTTACCGCAGCACCATAAAAAAGAGAAATATCAAAAGATTTTGATCTATCGAAGAAAGGAATAAACTTATAAAAATAAAATTTCAATAAAATATTATCGAACTCACTTTTGCTTATTAAGCGGTATATAACATTAAAAGTAGGGGCTATTTGTGTATTTTTTATCTAATTAATACTACTTTAGTGGTAATTCACATGTTTAAATTTGGCCTATTAAGCACAGTTTCCTCTTTTTTACTCATAACGAATATGAATATTTAGATATAAACATTTCACCTAGCCCATTAAATGGTTGAAATATTTTTTCACTCACAAGCATTTTTTCTCTTCTTTATTCAGTTTTATTAAACTATAAATAATGGCGAAGTATCAAATGTCATCATCTTAGAACATTTGTAAAAATCAATATCTACATCACAAAACAAAGAACCTACGTATATCTGATTACCTTTTTATTGATTAAAGATAATGAAACGGAGAAAACGAATAAATGTTTCTAGAAAAAAACTAACATTTTTTTACATTATTGATGCTATTTTCAGTTATGAATTATAAAATACAGTAAATATAAAACGTAACTTCTAAAAATAGATAACCTTTTTTTAGTATAACAAGAGATAACATTTATTTAGACGATTATATTTCCCCCTCTCTATTCCCGCACCAATTAACAATAGAGAAGAGGAATTTTGCATTATAACTGTTCAATTCGTCCTTTTAACGTAGCCTCTGTATAATGTTTTCGGCACACTGAAACATATTTTTCATTACCACCTATTTCCACTTGTGCGCCGTCTGAAAGTACTTTCCCATTTGCCGCTAATCGTAATACTTTATTTGCTTTACGCCCGCAGTAACAAACTGTTTTAAGCTCAACGAGCTTGTCAGCCCATGCAAGCAAATAAGCACTACCGGTAAATAATTCACCTCTAAAATCCGTTCTTAAGCCATAGGTTAAAACGGGTATATCATAACTATCGGTAATTTCACAAAGTTGTTCTACATGTGCTTTAGTCAAAAATTGGCATTCATCAATCAAAACACAATGAATAGGCTCTTTATTATTTTCAGCTAAAATAGCATCACGAATATTCATATCATCACTGAAAAGCAATGCATCAGCACTTAACCCTATCCTTGAGGTTACTTTTCCCTTGGCAAAACGCGTGTCTATCGCTGCCGTAAAAATCAAAGTTCGCATTCCTCGCTCATTATAGTTATAAGAAGACTGCAATAAAGATGTTGATTTTCCGGCATTCATAGCTGAATAATAAAAGTAAAGCTGAGCCATCAGCTCTCTCCTTAAATAGTGTGTATTATCGCGGGAAGCAGTTTAACATAAACAAACGAGAAGTTATCAACGACAACTATTTATAGCCTTTATTTCTATAAAAGATATAGCGAAAAAAGCGCAGGATCACTGATGAGGCAAATTTTTTGTTTAAAAAATAAATAGCCTTAATAGGTACTTAACATATTAACCCCGCCTTTGATATACAGTTATTAAACTATGAAAGTTACTCTAAGCGCATTTTTAGAAAAAAATCCGTTATTATAAAAAAGTAGACAACGTTTTCTATTCTTTTACATTAGCGCTATCACCAGTTAAAAGATGTATATCATTACTAATATTTCCTTTATTGGCGAAAGATGCCCCAACTTTTAATATTTTTTTGTAAAGATATTCGTTTTAAAAAAAGAAAATTTACGTTTGGTTTGTATTTAGCTATTGCAGAATTTTAAATAGCAATCTATTATTAGTATTACATCAGCCAACAACATTTATTTGAGACCAGGAAAATGAGCGAATCTTTAAAAATATTAAATAACATCCGTACTCTTCGTGCACAGGCAAGAGAAACTTCTTTAGAAACTTTAGAAGAAATGCTTGAGAAACTTGAAGTCGTTGTTAATGAACGCCGCGAAGAAGAACAAGCAATGCAAGCTGAAATTGAAGAACGTCAGCAAAAATTACAAAAATACCGTGAGCTATTAATTGCCGATGGTATTGATCCAACTGACCTGCTTGAAGCTGCTGGCGCAAGCAAAACTGGTCGTGCTAAACGTGCAGCACGTCCTGCTAAATATTCATACGTTGATGATAATGGTGAAACTAAAACTTGGACAGGCCAAGGCCGTACACCAGCTGTAATCAAACGTGCAATTGAAGAAGAAGGCAAATCTTTAGAAGATTTCCTCATCTAATTTAATGCATACTCTATTTAAAATACCCTTTTAAAAATTAAAAGGGTATTTTTCTTGTTTAGTCATTTTTATTAAACGAGCGTTTAACTTTAATAGGCTGATGAAGCTTTTAAATAAAAAGGGCTTTACAAATATAGTGAATGCATTGATAAAATTAATTAGTTAATTTTATAATAAAAAAGGAGCTTTAAGGCTCCTTTTTGTCTTGTGCATTATATCTATGCTCTGATTATTGCTGGTAATAATCTACATACCAATCCACAAACTGCTTCACACCATACTCTACTGCAGTGTTGGGTGAAAAACCTGTTGTCTGAGCTAAATCGCTACAATCAGCACAGGTTGAAAGTACATCACCATCTTGCATCGGCATTAAGTTCAATTTAGCTTTAATATTGAGTGATTTTTCTATTGCTGTAATAAAATCCATTAACTTTGTAGGTTGCCCATTACCCACATTATATATTTTATAAGGTGCAGAACTTGATGAAGTTTCCCCCTGCTCTACGGTCCAATTTGGGTTGGGTTGAGGAATAATATTAATTAAACGTACCACAGAACTGACAATATCATCGACATAAGTGAAATCACGGGTCATATTTCCGCCATTATAAACATCGATAGGCTCACCCGCTAACATAGCTTTAGTAAATTTAAATAGAGCCATATCAGGACGCCCCCAAGGACCATATACGGTAAAAAATCGCAGTCCTGTTGTGGGTAGCTGATATAAATGAGAATAGCTATGAGACATTAATTCGTTTGCTTTTTTCGTCGCAGCATAAAGTGACACCGGATGATCAACACTATCTTCTGTAGAGAAAGGTTGCTTTTGATTTAAACCATATACCGAGCTTGATGACGAATAAATCAAATGCCCAACGTTATGATGGCGACAACCTTCTAATATATTAATATGGCCTACAATATTAGCATCGATATATGCCATTGGGTTTTCAATTGAATAACGAACGCCAGGCTGAGCCGCCAAGTGAATAACTCGATCAAAACGGTGATCAGCAAATAATTGCGCAATACTCACTGAATCTGTAATATCAATTTTCTCAAATTGGAAGTTATCCAACTGATTAAGTTTAGCTAATCGTGCTTCTTTTAAGCGCACATCATAATAATCATTGAGATTATCTATCCCGATAACATGATAACCCATTTCTATCAAACGCTGGCTTAAATGATAGCCAATAAATCCTGCTGCACCTGTTACTAATATTTTCATATTATACTCAAATAACCCAATTAATTGATTTCTGCGCTAAACGCTATCATGCTTAATATCACCTCAATTAACATCATAACGCTTAACCTAGTCAATGCCGATATATATATCAATATTAGCACTGTAATTTATCATCTTTTATAGCGGTACTTTTAAGCTTTAAGCCATAAATAAATGCCGCACCACATTATAAAATTAAAATGACAGTGCGACACTATTAACAAGATAAATCGTTAAATTTTGTTACTCAACACATTAAGCTTGCAGTGATTTTATCCATTTCGTGAACTCTTCGCCAAACTCTTCGTGCTGTAAACCATATTCAACAAAAGCTTTCATATAGCCTAATTTATTACCACAATCGTGGCTTTTCCCTTGTAGGTGATAAGCTTCTACAGGCTCTTTTTCAATTAACATTGCAATCGCGTCAGTTAATTGAATTTCATCCCCTGCTCCTGGTGCAGTTTTGGCTAATAAAGGCCAAATGTTTTCAGACAACACATAACGACCAACAATAGATAAATTTGAAGGTGCTTCTTCTTTCTTCGGTTTTTCTACCACACGAGTAATGGGTTTACTGTCGCCAGGCTGTAAATGTTCTCCCATGCAGTCAACAATCCCGTAGTTAGATACTTCCTCTTCAGGAACAGGCTCTACTAAAATTTGACTTGCGCCAGATTGTTCAAAATGAGAAAGCATCTCTTTTAAATTAACCTTAGTCAGATCAGCACTATATCGGTCTAAAATAACATCCGGCAAGATAACAGCGAAAGGCTCATCACCCACCAAAGGTTTTGCACATAAAATGGCATGGCCTAACCCTTTTGCTATTCCTTGGCGAGTTTGCATAATAGTAACGTGACTTGGACAAATACCTTGTACTTCTTCCAACAACTGACGTTTAACTCGTTTTTCTAAAATAGCTTCTAATTCAAAACTGGTATCAAAATGGTTTTCAATAGAATTTTTTGAAGAGTGTGTAACTAGCACAATTTCATTGATGCCAGCTGCAATACATTCATTAACAACATATTGAATTAAAGGTTTATCAACAACAGGTAGCATCTCTTTTGGGATAGCCTTGGTGGCAGGCAACATTCTTGTTCCTAGCCCTGCAACAGGGATCACCGCTTTTCTTACTTTACGCACCACTGATGACATTACTCTTCTCCTACAAATTAAGTACCATGATATTCCTATGATGTTATGGTACATATAAAAAAATAATCGCCAGAGTATACCAGCTAATATCTACGGATAAACAGAGCATCATCGCTTAATTGAGATTGTTCTTCATTTATGTTTAATATATGTGCAATAACAGATTTTATTTAATCTAAATTTAACGTTTATGTATAGGTGAGAACATTAAATTAATTTTATGGTAGTGATTCCAAATTTTACATTGCCAATCTATTCCCACACACTTTATTTGGTTAATATATAAAGAGTGTAGTGTTCCTAAAGGTACACCACTATTTAAAACATATTTTTTATTCTCTGTTTTTATTTCAGCTCGTAGTCCTGCTGACGCTAATAATATATTTTTTTCCTTGGTGTGGTAATAACCTAAAATTAGCGGGAATGATCCTCTCACCCCCATATCCTCAAGCATTTTATTGATTTTATTCAATATGTTATACATACTAGGTAAGAAGCGTCTTTTCTCAGTAGCTTTTAGGAAACGATTAAAAACCACCCTTAAAAGCAGCGCAACGAGTAACCCATTTTCTTCATCATTAGAGACGTCAACACAGTAAAAAATGATTTGATCTTTTGATAAAGTCGCTATATCAAATAACAACCCCATTTGGGATGCATCATTTAATTGACGATAATTAACATTATATCCTGCGACAATTTGTTTAACTTGCGGTTGCATCTGTTTAACAAAGGATTGAATATAATGAGGCTGTTCTCGTAAGTTATTCCAAAGAGGTCCAAGTTGTCCCCTTGCAATTAATTCAGACTCAAAAAAACCTGGACATAATACTTCAATGACCTTCTGTTTTAACTTAGCTAAATTAGTTACGGGCTTAAGAAAAACGTCCTGAGCGCCAAAGCGCAACATATCATCAATTTCAGCCATGTTGTCAGTACATGAAATAGCAATAACAGGAAAAGACCAGTGACGCTGCTCTAGATGACATAAAAAAGTCGGCCCATTCATAACAGGCATTCTGATATCACATAAAATAAGATCAGGTCTTAGCCCCTCTTCAAGTAACAACAATGCTTGGCTACCATTGTCAGTCGCATAAACGCAAGCCTTTTCGTGTGAAAAATACTCAGTGAGCATTGTGCGAAATACAACCTCATCATCAATAATGAGAATTTTTTTACCGACTAAGGCTTTATTCATTAGTAATACCCATAACTATCATTTCACTTGCGGTTTATTTAGCGTTACATTATTAGTTTAGTTCAACATTGACGTTTATTATTCCTAATCGCTATTTTTCTGATGGGGATCGTCGTATAAAAATGGATCAGGACATTACCTTGTCAAATTTATGCCCCTGCAATAGCCAATTGCCTTATAGTGAGTGCTGTGAGCCTTACTTATTAGGGACAAAAAATGCCCCTACAGCTCAAGCGTTAATGCGCTCTCGCTATAGTGCTTTTGTGACTCATAATGCAGATCACCTAATCAAAACATGGCACCCTTCGTGTCGTACACCTTCTTTACGGGATGAGTTAATCGCCACGTTTCCCAATACACAATGGCTAGGGTTACATATTATATCGGCACAAGAAAACCCTCGTGATAACGAAGCCTTTGTTGAATTCTCAGCTTGCTTTATTGAAATAAATGCTGATGATAAGCAGTATCTACATGAACGCTCTCGTTTTCTAAAAATAGACGACTGCTGGTTTTATATTGATGGTGTACAGCCTAAAGTAGGACGAAACGATCCCTGTCCTTGTGGCTCAGGCCGTAAATACAAAAAATGTTGTGAACACAACAGAAAATAATTGCAAACACAGAAGTAAATTAAAGGATTTATCCATACATGCAACACCAAAATACTCAAAAGAAAATACTACGTACTATTTGTCCAGATGCGAAAGGGCTTATCGCAAAAATTACTAATATTTGTTATAAACATCAGCTCAATATTGTTCAAAATAATGAGTTTGTTGATCATCGCACTGGCCGCTTTTTTATGCGCACTGAGCTAGAAGGTATTTTTAATGATGAAACCTTTTTAGCCGATTTAGATGATGCACTTCCACAAGGCTCACAGCGAGAGCTTAATACTGCCGGTCGCCGCCGTATCGTCATTATGGTCACTAAAGAAGCCCATTGTATTGGTGACCTCTTAATGAAAAGTGCTTTTGGTGATCTGGATGTTGAAATTGCAGCAGTTATTGGTAATCACGACACGCTAAAACACCTTGTTGAGCAATTTGGGATCCCTTTCCATCTCATTAGTCATGAAGGGTTAACCCGTGATCAGCATGATGAAAAACTGATAGCACAAATTGACCAATACAAACCTGATTATGTGGTATTAGCTAAATATATGCGTGTATTAACCCCCGCATTTGTACAACATTACCCAAATCAAATTATTAATATTCATCACTCTTTCTTACCTGCATTTATTGGCGCCCGCCCATATCATCAAGCCTATGAACGTGGTGTAAAAATTATTGGCGCCACAGCTCACTATGTAAATGATAATTTAGATGAAGGCCCTATTATTACTCAAAATGTAATAAACGTAGACCACACTTTTTCAGCAGAAGATATGATGCGCGCAGGACGGGATGTAGAGAAAAACGTACTAAGCCACGCCCTCTATTGGGTGCTCTCGCAACGTGTTTTTGTCTATGGCAACAGAACAATTATTTTGTAGGCTTACCCGTTTTAAATTAGTGTAACTACGACACAAGCCTAAAGTAACAAGAGCCTGAGATAGTTATTTTATCACAGGCTCTTTTTATTTTTTGTTACACATCCAAGTCAATCACTATAGCTTTCTATCTAAAATCAATACGATATAGCACAACAGTTAAGCAAAGCGGATATTTTTACAGCAGTTGATCGCTTTTTCTTAAAATAGCACTTTACACATCTCAGGTATTTGGTATTATTGCGCCCGCTGTCACGGACAGCAAGACAATTTAATGTTGGTGGGATACCCAAGCGGCCAAAGGGAGCAGACTGTAAATCTGCCGTCACAGACTTCGAAGGTTCGAATCCTTCTCCCACCACCATCTTCAATACTCTTCACTATTTTTTCATTCCAATTCTTTTATTAAATCAACAAACCTGTTCAATATACTCGAGTGGTATTTGGATTTATAGATATAACAATTATAAATCAGCTCCGTTTGTGTTAAAGGTATAAAGCACAGTTGCTTTTCATCCTCACTTTTAATCGGGTTTTCATCAGTAAATAATAGCGAATGGTGAGTTTGAATAAAGTTTAAACAACAATTTAAATCATCCATCAATCTAATACTGACAGGTTTACCCTGATCCGCTATTTCATTTTCTAATTTCTTTATTTTTGCTGTTTTATATAAAGCGGGATCACATAACCAAATATTTTCTTTTAGCAATGTATTGATATTCTCTTGTGCTTTTTGTGCTAAGATTTGTTGGCAACATATTCCTAGATATTTATTTTTAACTTGATGTATTAAGCTAAACTTTTCACTAATAATTTTATCTGAGCTTAAGATTAACGTGTTTCCATCATAATCTGGTATCTCTTCAAAATTATCTTTCGAAAATCTCATCATATTTATATGTGAACAATTCTTATTGGCTGCTTGATAGAGTGCTGTTAAATATTGACTTTTACCCCAATCATAATAAACATGAATGCTATTATTAATAACGCCCGATGTGTGTTTTTTTGTTATCTCTTTTTCTTGCAGATAAAGTGATTTTAAATCATTATAGAGTTCTAACCCTTCTTGCGTTAAACTCATACCAAACTTTTCCCGCTTAAACAAGCGCTTCCCTAGCACGGCTTCAAAATCTTTGATTGATTTCGCTACAGGTGGTGTCGTTCGGTTCATCACACGAGCAGCTTTACTTAAGGATCCATTTTCAACGACGGCCATAAAGGCCTCTAATTTACGAGAAAAAAACATAATCCACCATTCCTTTGCTGTGTTAAACAAAACAATTAAATTAATTTTATTAATATAAATAAAACACATATTAACTGAAAGAAATCCATGCGAAATAAATATTATTTTTAATTATCTTCACCTCCTATAAATATAATTTATAATTCAATTGATATTTTTATTCTGTCATTTTGCTTTACATATAAAAAATGATAATACTTATATTCTTCTATCAAAGAATAGTTTATGTTTCTACTTTATTTAATTAATATTTTTTGTTAGGCATAAACTTATTAATATTATTAGTTGCCATACATTTTGCTATTTGGCTACGATTTATCTATATCACGCGATTATATCTCGATGACAGGTATTAACATTGGTATGTAACCGACTTACATTTATTTCATTATCCTGTTAGTATAAGTTATCCTATTATTCAATCTATAAATGGTTATAGTCACATGAAATTTGTCTCATTCAATATTAATGGATTACGTGCTCGCCCTCATCAGCTCGAAGCCATTGTAGAAAAACACCAACCCGATGTTATTGGACTGCAAGAAACAAAAGTTCATGATGATATGTTTCCATTAGAAACTGTCAGTGCCTTGGGCTACCACGTTTTTTATCATGGACAGAAAGGCCATTATGGTGTGGCTTTGTTAACTAAGGCGAAACCTGTCGCGGTACGTAAAGGATTCCCTGGTGATGGTGAAGAAGCTCAGCGTCGTATGATCATGGCGGACATTGAAACCCCCGCTGGATTATTAACGGTAATGAATGGTTATTTCCCTCAAGGTGAAAGTCGTGATCATGAGACAAAATTCCCTGCTAAAGCAAAATTCTATGCTGATCTACAGCAGTATCTGACCACCAGCTTAACGCCTTCCTCTCCCGTACTGATCATGGGGGATTTAAATATTAGCCCAACCGATAAAGATATCGGTATCGGCGAAAATAATATGAAACGTTGGCTAAAAATGGGTAAATGTTCATTTTTACCGGAAGAGCGAGAGTGGTTAGCAACGCTTATGGGTTGGGGATTAACCGATACTTACCGCGCCCAACATCCTGAAGTCGAAGACCAATTTTCTTGGTTTGATTATCGCTCAAAAGGCTTTGATGATAACCGAGGCTTACGTATCGATTTACTGCTAGCAAGTCGTTGCTTAGCAGATAATTGTATTTCAACCGGCATTGACTACGATATTCGTGCGATGGAAAAACCTTCCGATCACGCACCTGTTTGGGCCGAGTTTAAGCTTTAATTCCCTCTCCCCCCTTATTGATAAACCCCACTTTAAATAGATTAAAAGTGGGGTTTGTTTATATATTAGTTAGCGTCTTACACAATCAACTAAGCATCACTCTTTATATTGCGATTCGTAGATTGAGACTGCGCTGAACGACTTTTCCCTTGTGCACTTTTTTTCGTCGCACCTTTACGTTTTTTATTCTGCGCAGGCGCAGGCAGGTTTCTAAACGCTTGAATATTAGGACGACGTTTAGCTTGAGTAATTAATTCAAATAGTGTGTTACTTAATGGCATCATAAAATCTTGATACTTAAATTGCTTCTCACTAATTTGCGTTAATATTGATTCCCAATGAGCGGTCATATCGGGTAATGTCGCCATATCTGGTAAAACATGAATTAATGCTCTTCCTGCTGGTGTCGAGTTGATAGCTCGCCCTTTCTTTTGCAGAAAGCCACGTTTAAACAGTAATTCAATAATACCAGCCCTAGTCGCTTCAGTACCTAGCCCATCCGTCGCTCTTAGGATTTTCTTTAGCTCTTTGTCTTGCACAAAACGTGCAATACCGGTCATAGCCGAAAGTAGCGTAGCATCTGTAAAAGGTCTTGGTGGTTGGGTCTGCTTGGCAACAATTTCGCCTTTTTCACAAAGTAACTCATCACCTTTAGCCACAATAGGTAAGGCGCTACCATCATTTTCCGCATCTTGCTCTTTACTACCTAATAAGGTACGCCAGCCGGCTTGTGCTAAAAATCGTGCCTTAGCAATAAACTTTCCATTTTCAATATCGAGTTCAATCACACATTTGCGGTACACCGCATCTGGCATAAATTGCATTAGATATTGTCGGGCGATCAAATAGTAAATATTCTTTTCATTTTCACTTAATGAAATATTACCTGTTTTCGCAGTAGGAATAATGGCATGGTGCGCATCTACTTTCTTGTCATCCCAGCAACGGTTCTTTTTATCAATATCTAATGTTTCTTGTGGTAAAAGACTATTATCATGCACACTAATGGCATTCATCACCGCATGACGCCCAGCAAAGTGTTCATCAGGCAGATAGCGACTATCGGAGCGTGGATAAGTAATAAGTTTATGCGTTTCATATAAGCGTTGACATGTGTCTAACACTTGTTGAGCGCTTAAACCAAAGCGTTTCGCCGCTTCAATTTGTAAAGCAGATAATGAAAAAGGCAAAGGTGCTATTTCAGACTCTTGTTTATCTTGATAATCGGTAACATTAGCAGGCTTGCCAGCTATTCTATCAACAACATGCTCTGCTAATTTGCGATGTAATAAACGCCCTTCTTCATCTTGCCAAGGCTCGCAGTGTTCACTCGGCTGCCAAATAGCGGTAAATCTCTCATCTGCAGGAGTAACGATATGCGCTTTGACTTCAAAAAAATCTTTCGGTACAAAGTTTTCAATTTCTTCATCACGGCGTACGACTAAACCCAGCACCGGGGTTTGTACTCGCCCAACAGAAAGTACGCCTTGGTAACCATTGCGCTGTCCTAATAACGTGTAAGCGCGTGTCATGTTAATGCCATATAGCCAATCCGCCCTCGCTCTTGCTAAGGCAGAAACACATAATGGAATAAATTCATGATTGTAGCGGAGCTTATCAATTGCTCGAGATACCGCGGCGGGGTTTAAATCGTTAATCAGGCAGCGGCGTGCCTGTTTTCTTTGAGCATCACTAATATTAAGGTAATTAAGTACTTCATCTACTAACAGTTGCCCTTCGCGATCGGGGTCTCCTGCGTGGATCACTTCATCGGCTTGTTTTAGTAATGTGTTGATCGTATCTAGCTGTTTTTTCACATCAGCGCGCGGTTTGAGTTGCCATTTATTCGGAATAATGGGCAAATCATCTAACGACCAACGCGCATAGCGCGGATCATATGCATCCGGCTCAGCCTGCTCAAGTAAATGACCAACACACCACGTCACATACTGGTTATCACCACAAACAATAAAACCATCACCACGTTTATGCGGTTTTGGTAATACATCAGCAATAGCTCGAGCAAGGCTGGGTTTTTCTGCAATAAATAATCTCATTACGTTAGTTTGTCACTTCAATTAACGCTCTTCCTGCTTTCGGCTCTGTTAATTCACCGATCGAGGTCAAATCAATATTAAAGCGTTTAGCAACTTCTTTTACTTGCTCAACGGCTTCTGGCTGTACTGCCAGTAATAAGCCACCTGAAGTTTGCGGATCACATAATAATTTACGTTGCATTTCGCTGATATTACCAATCAAATGGCCATAACTTTCAAAATTACGTTCAGTACCGCCCGGTACACATCCTTGCTCTATATACGCTTCTACTTCAGGTAATCGTGGTACTTGTGAAAAGTGAATAGTGGCTTGTAATCCAGAGCCTTCACAAATCTCGCTAAGGTGACCTAATAGACCAAAACCTGTCACATCGGTCATTGCCGTGACCCCTTCAATATCAGAAAAATCAGTACCGGCTTTATTCATACGGCACATAATTTCAGTAGCTAGGCCTTGATGCTCAGGTTTTAATAAGCCTTTTTTCTCTGCGGTAGTTAATACTCCAATACCTAAAGGTTTAGTTAAAAAAAGTTGGCATCCTGCTTTAGCAGCACTGTTTTTCTTAATTTTACTCACCGGTACAACGCCCGTTACCGCTAAACCAAAAATAGGTTCAGGAGCATCAATCGAATGCCCACCAGCAAGGGAAATCCCTGCTTCTTGACAGGCAGCTCGTCCACCTTCGATAACTTCACGAGCAATTTCAGGCGCAAGTTTATCAATTGGCCAACCTAAAATTGCTATTGCCATAATAGGTTTACCCCCCATAGCGAAAATATCACTAATCGCATTAGTCGCCGCAATACGCCCAAAGTCATAGGGGTTATCAACAATTGGCATAAAAAAATCAGTGGTACTGATAATTCCAGTGCCATTACCTAAATCATAAACAGCGGCATCATCTTTCGTTTCATTACCAACCAATAAATGGGGATCGTGAAACTTAGCCTGTTCACTATGTAAAATCGTTTCCAAAACTTTTGGTGAAATTTTGCAGCCACATCCGGCACCATGACTGTATTGTGTTAAACGAATTGCTTCAGACATAACATGTCATCCTTTTAAAAATAAGTCACAAAATCAGTTAAATCAGCAGGAGAAACCGTTGTAGGTGCTTTCAATGCGGGAGTACCAAGATATAAGAAACCAACAATATGGTCGTGCTCTCCACAACCTAATCCCGCTCTTACCACTGGATCATGAGTCCAAGAGCCTGAACGCCAAATACCACTATAACCTTGTGCCACTGCAGCCATTTGCATCGCCTGAACACAACAGCCTGCCGCAACAATTTGCTCCCATTCAGGAACTTTAGGATGCGCTTTAACTTTGGCAATCACGGTAATAATTAAAGGTGCACGAAAAGGTGCGTTTTTTGCTTTTTCTTCTACTTCAGCACCTAGTTGACTCACCACCGCCGCTTTATGTAATAATTGACTAAAACGCTCAATACCATCCTCTTTCATCACGACAAAGTGCCAAGGTTTAAGGGCGCCATGATCGGGGGCTCTCATACCAGCTTGTAAAATAGCTTCAAGCTGTTGGTTATTTGGGGCTGGAGTAGTCAGTCGAGACGCTGAACGTCGATTTAAAAGCAGTGTTAATGCATCCATTTTTGTATTCTCCTGTCAGTATTATTGTAGCAAAATCCCTTAAGAGCAGGGATAGACAGTTGTTATCAATTCGCAGTATAACAAAATGTTATATTACCACCACCGAGAAATTTAAGCGGATATTTTTAGCTAAAATAGGATTGTACTTAAGCCAATATTGAGCGTTTGTTCAAAATATGAATGTGTTAGCTTTTAGGTGTAATACACTGCCCAAGCGCAATAAAATACGTGACAGACTTTCGCTAGTCGCTATATTAGAATGGTGTTTAAATATTTGCAGTCTAAGTAGTCAATCGAGTTTTGTTATTAAAGGATCGAAGTGAGATGTAGGGAATATTAGCGTTTTTTATTCTAAAAATAGCCGTGACCTTTGCTGTCTATTGTTCACCTGCAAGGCATACTCTCATGTAAATAAGGTATGTTGTGGCTATACAGCTAATTTCTTGAGTCGCTCAATATTGAAATAAATACTTTAATAATAGAAACTTAAACCTTTACCATCAATTCTAGCATAACTGTTTAGGATTAATTTTTAGCTTTACATGATGTGGAGATAATATGAGTAAAATTATGGAGTTAATCGGCACTATTTTTCGATTTAGTTGGCAGGCGATTAACTTTATCAGGAAACTAATCTTAAACGTTATTTTCTTCTTTCTACTTTTTATGGGTGTAGGACTCTATTTCATCGTCCAAGAAACGCAAAAACCTACCGATTATCAAGGTGCATTACTGGTTGATTTAAAAGGCGTTATTGTTGACCAAACAGCTAACCAAAATCCTTTAGGGCAAATGAGCCGAGAGCTTTTGGGTGTTTCGGGTAGCCAGTTACAAGAAAATTCGTTATTCGAAGTCGTTGATACCTTACGCAAAGCAGCGACTGACCCCAAAATTAAAGGAATGGTACTAAAACTTGACGAATTTGCTGGGGCAGACCAACCTTCACTCAATTATGTTGGTAAAGCGCTGACTGAATTTAAAAAAACAGGTAAACCTATCTATGCGATTAGTGGTTATTATAGCCAACCGCAATATTACTTAGCCTCTTATGCAGATAAAATTTATTTAGCATCACAAGGTGCTGTGGGTATTTATGGTTTAGGTTTTAGTAATCTCTATTACAAATCGCTATTAGAAAAACTTAAAGTTAATACCCATATATTCCGTGTGGGAACCTATAAATCAGCTGTTGAACCGCTGATGCGCGATAATATGTCTGATGAAGCCCGAGCCGCATCTAGTCGATTAGTTTCCGTACTCTGGTCTAATTATTTAACGCAAGTTGCAGAAAATCGTAGTATTACCAAGGAAGATGTTTTCCCTGGTGCAAAAGAGATGATAGTTGAGTTGCGTAAAGCCGATGGCGATAATGCTACTTATGCACTTAATCGCAAATTGGTCGATACTGTTAGCTCTTATGCCCAATTTGAAGCGGATATGAAAGAGACCTTTCAATGGGATCATGAAGCTAAGCAGTTTAACAATATTAGTATTTATGATTATGCTGATAACCTCACCGCATTCGCCCCAGAAAACGAAGACGGCAATATTGCGGTTGTGGTCGTTCAAGGCGCAATTATTGATGGTGAAAGCATTCCTGGCTCCGCAGGTGGTTCAACCATTGCTAATCAAATCCGTCAAGCGCGTTTAAATCCTAATATTAGAGCATTAGTATTACGAGTTAATAGCCCCGGTGGTAGTGTGTCTGCATCTGAGCAGATCCGCAGTGAAATAGCCGCCTTTAAACAAGAGAAAAAACATGTCGTGGTTTCAATGGGCGGAATGGCTGCATCAGGGGGATATTGGATCTCTACACCTGCGAGTAAAATTATCGCTAGCCCTTCAACATTAACAGGCTCTATTGGTATATTTGGTGTCATCAATACCTTTGAAAATAGCTTAGAATCAATAGGTGTGCATAGTGATGGCGTGAGTACATCACCTCTTGCAGGGCTTTCGGTAACCAATAAATTACCAGAAGATTTTTCAGAGCTATTCCAACTTAATATTGAAAGTGGCTATAAAACATTCCTGAAATTAGTAGCTGAATCACGTAATAAAACACCGGCACAAGTTGATCGTATTGCGCAAGGTCGTGTTTGGGTTGGCGTTGATGCTAAACAAGTAGGATTAGTTGATGAATTTGGTGATTTCGATGATGCTATTAATGCAGCTGCAACCATGGCAAAAATCAAACAACCAGTCATTGATTGGATGAAACCGGAATTAAGCTTATCAGAGCAAATATTAATGAGCTTATCGGCCAATGCAAAAGCTATTATTCCTGATCCATTACAAGCCTATTTACCTGCACCGGTATTTAAAGAAGTTAAAACACAAACTGAGTTTTATCGTAATATGAACGATCCGCAAAACCGCTATGCGTATTGTTTATCTTGTGGTGATATTCAATAAATAAGTGTGCTCCCGCTCAATATGAGCGGGATTATCTTAGCCTTTGATTATTTTTTAGTTATTTTGCTAAATGGTGTAAATAATGATTTAAAACATCAATTGCTGTATTTCAATTGTGCTTTTTGTCTCCCCTTTCTTTTTTTATTCTGCAAACCCCCTATAATCAACTCTTTCTTATCGCTTAATTCATAAGAGTGTTAGGTCTGATGCAAAAAAAATCTATTTACGTTGTGTATACTGGTGGAACTATCGGTATGCAACATTCTGATCACGGCTATATACCTGTATCAGGACATTTACAACGCCAATTAGCTAAGATGCCCGAATTCCATCGTGAAGAGATGCCCAATTTCACAATCAAAGAGCACCTTCCTTTAATTGATTCATCAAATATTACCCCCGAAGATTGGCAATCTATCGCTGATGATATTAGCGAGAATTATTGCCACTATGATGGTTTTGTCATCTTGCATGGTACCGATACCATGGCATTTACCGCTTCTGCACTTTCCTTTATGTTTGAGGGGCTGGCAAAACCAGTTATCGTCACCGGCTCTCAAATTCCATTAGAAGCTTTACGCTCAGATGGACAAACTAACCTATTAAATGCTCTCTATATTGCTGCACATCATCCGATTAATGAAGTTGCACTGTTTTTCAACAATACTCTGTATCGTGGTAATCGTGCGATAAAAGCACATGCAGATGGCTTCAATGCTTTTGCTTCTCCTAATAGTGCGCCTTTATTAGAAGCAGGCATTAATATTAAAACGTTTAAAATAAACCCATTACCTAAGCCAAAAGGTGAGTTTATTGCTCATCATATTACCCCTCAACCAATTGGTGTGGTGACAATATATCCGGGACTTTCTGATGAGGTGGTGAAAAATATCTTAATGCAACCCGTTAAGGCACTTATTTTGCGCTCTTATGGTGTGGGTAATGCCCCTTCTCATCCTGCCTTGTTATCAACGCTACGCGAAGCAACTGAGCGCGGTATTGTCGTTGTTAACCTAACACAATGTATTTCTGGTCGTGTCAATATGGGGGGCTATGCAACAGGACAAGCACTCGCCGATGTTGGGGTGATCAGTGGTTATGATATGACTTTTGAAGCAGCGTTAACTAAACTCCACTATCTACTTAGTCAACAATATAGCTATACTGAGATCTGCCGTTTAATGCAACAAAATCTCCGTGGTGAAATGACATTAAACGATGACGACTAGGTCTAATCAAAGGTAACTCCTGTGAAAAATTCAGCGTTATTATTAGTTGATCTACAAAATGATTTCTGTACCGGTGGCGCATTGGCTGTTAAGGAAAGTGATACTGTCATAGATACGGCAAATCGGCTTATTGATTATTTTCAACGCCATCAGCGTCCTATTATTGCGAGCAAAGATTGGCATCCCGCAGATCATCTCAGCTTTGCAAAAAATTCAGGTACTGTTGTTGGCGAAGTTGGCCAATTAAATGGCCGTCCACAAGTTTGGTGGCCAGTGCATTGTGTACAAAATAGTCATGGCGCTGATTTTCATCCCTTATTAAGGGATGATTTAATTAGTCATATTATTTATAAAGGTCAAAATCGACTTATCGATAGTTATAGTGCTTTTTTTGATAATGACCATGAATATCAAACAGGATTGCATACTCTTTTACAAAGTATGCAGATCGAGCATCTCACCATTTTAGGGATAGCAACTGATTATTGCGTTAAATTTACCGTGTTAGATGCATTACAATTGGGTTATCAAGTATCAGTGGTTATGGATGGTTGTCGAGGTGTCAATATTCAACCAGATGATAGCCAGCTCGCATTTAATCAAATGCAACAACATGGGGCAGTTTTAGTTGATTCAGTAACAGTGCTTAAAAGTAACAAATAATATAAACAACATGATTAGCAATTATCATTCTCTACTTGTATGAATAGTAGAACTAAAAAGTGGTGATTTATCAAAATAAATCACCACCGTTACGCTAACTTTCATTATTTAAATTTAAAAACGTCTTAATCATCATCCATTGGTGTTAATGTGGCTAAACGTTCAGCTTGAAATTGCGCTTTTAGCTCTTGTTTGCTTTTCATCGTAATTTGTCCGTTTGTGCCAACCGTCATATGTTCCGGATTATGGTTATTCTGCGCTTGCCATAAGAGAACAATTTGCATGCAATGCTCTTTTTGCTCTGCCGTGAGTGCAACGCCGTCTGGCCATTTACCTAGCTCAACTGCGGTAGAAAGACGTTGATAAATCTCAGGTGTGACCATTGAAATTAAATCATTAACTTCCATTGATTGCTCCATATATCAAATTACCACGCAAAAGCTGAATCGTTTTTTTTATTTGTTAATTCATTGTTAATAGTAACTGTTTAGCCCTTTTGCACTTCACCTGTTTCTGTATTGCTAAATGCCAAAGAGGCAGAATTAACACAATAACGTTGTCCTGTCGGTGCTGGGCCATCATTAAATACATGCCCTAAATGAGCACCACATTGATGACAGCGGATCTCTGTTCTTTTCATATTATGCGAAAAATCATCAAGATAAAGAATTGCATCATCACTTACAGGTTGATAAAAACTTGGCCAGCCACATCCTGCATCAAATTTAGTTTCCGAATAAAACAAAGGCGCAGAACAACATAAGCAATGATAAATACCTGTTTCTCTATTATGTAATAATTTACCACTAAACGGCGGTTCAGTACCCCGCTGTTGCGTCACATAATGCTGCATTTCATTGAGGTTTGATAAATCAATGTGATTGTTATCACTTGAAATATGCACTTTTTTTTCATTATTGCTCATAAACACCTCACACTGACAAAAATGTTTTTTAAAACAACAGCAAATAATAACAAAGATTTAACAACAAATCTGGAAAATATAGTCTAAAATCAATGAGAGTAATCTTTAGTTTTTGAAATGTGATACATTTCACATAACGGAGCAAAGGTAACTTCATTTATCGGCAATGATCCCGATAATACACAGCGTAATATTTATCTAAAACGACCAATCCTTAAGCAAAAAGTGTTTTTTTAATTGATTTTTTGCAATTATTGACACGATTCCGCTTGACGACTGGCGCGGTTTTGGTAACTTTAGAAGCAACTTTTTAATTCACTAATAAAGCTGGTGGAATACATATGACTATCAAAGTAGGTATTAATGGTTTTGGTCGTATCGGCCGCATCGTTTTCCGTGCTGCACAAGAACGTTCAGATATCGAAATCGTAGGTATTAACGATCTGTTAGACGCAGAATACATGGCATACATGCTGAAATACGATTCAACTCATGGTCGTTTCAACGGTACTGTTGAAGTAAAAGATGGCCACCTCGTTGTTAATGGTAAAACCATCCGCGTAACATCAGAAAGAGATCCAGCAAACCTGAAATGGAACGAAATTGGTGTTGATGTTGTTGCTGAAGCAACTGGTCTGTTCTTAACTGACGAAACTGCACGTAAACACATCCAAGCTGGTGCGAAAAAAGTTGTTCTGACTGGTCCTTCAAAAGACAGCACACCTATGTTCGTTATGGGTGTAAACCACAAATCATATGCAGGTCAAGATATCGTTTCTAACGCATCTTGTACAACTAACTGCTTAGCGCCTTTAGCAAAAGTTATCAACGACAAATTCGGTATCGTTGAAGGTCTGATGACAACTGTTCACGCAACAACTGCAACTCAACGTACTGTTGATGGTCCTTCAATGAAAGACTGGCGTGGTGGTCGTGGTGCTTCTCAAAACATCATCCCTTCATCAACTGGTGCTGCTAAAGCAGTAGGTAAAGTTATTCCTGAACTGAACGGCAAACTGACTGGTATGTCTTTCCGTGTTCCTACTCCTAACGTTTCTGTTGTTGACTTAACTGCACGTCTGGAAAAACCAGCAACTTATGCTCAAATCTGTGAAGCAATCAAAGAAGCTGCCGAAGGCGAACTGAAAGGCGTTCTGGGTTACACTGAAGATGCAGTTGTTTCAACTGACTTCAACGGTGAAGTATTAACTTCAGTATTCGATGCTAAAGCAGGTATCGCGCTGAATGACAACTTTGTTAAATTAGTTTCTTGGTACGATAACGAAGTTGGTTATTCAAACAAAGTTCTAGATCTGATTTCTCATATCTCTAAATAATTAGAGTTTAGAAAGCCAAGATTGATTTTAGAGCCACCCTTTCGGTGGCTCTTTTATTTTTTTACTCGGCAGTTTATTGTATTCAAATAGTCCGCGACATAAGGTTATAAAATAATGAATGAGAAAATTTTTTCTTTGCCAGTTATTGAACAAATATCACCTTACTTAAGTCGACGCCAATTAGGTGAACTCCCTATTCTGGTGATCTCTCACCCCAAAGTACGTGCGGCTATTAGTCTTCAAGGTGCCCATCTTATCGCATGGCAACCCGCACAAACGCATCCCGTGTTGTGGCTTAGTGAAGATGCCTTATTTACTCCCGGTGTTGCTATTCGTGGTGGTATCCCTATTTGTTGGCCTTGGTTTGCCTCAGCGGGAACACCAAGCCATGGATTTGCACGTATCTTACCTTGGGAATTTAGTGCTCATTCTGAACAAGAAGACGGAGTGCTTATCACCATGACACTCAAAGAAAGTGCACAAACTCAAAAGTATTGGCCTCATGAATTTACTGTTATTGCTCGATTTAAATTAGGTGATACCTGTGAAATTGAATTAGAGTCATACGGTGACTATGAAGCCACTGCGGCGCTACACTCCTATTTTAATGTCAGTGATATCGATAAAGTTTCCATTACAGGCCTTGGTGGTCACTATATTGACACAGTAGCGGATAAAGAAGTTTATACCGACGAAACCGCCCTACGCTTTAACGGCCGTACTGACAGACTTTATACTGAACCTGAAGATTTTAATCTTATTCATGATGATGGTTGGGATCGTACTATTGAGGTTCACCATTATCATCACAGTGATGTCGTTTGTTGGAATCCGGGTGCAGAACTCGCCAGTTCAATGAAAGATATGAGCTCAGGTGGTTACCGTAAAATGGCATGTGTTGAAACAGCTCGTATTCATCGTCCACTTAAGCCGGATAATGTTCATCCTGGACGTTTATCTGCTGTGATACGCGTACGCAAAAATATTGCTGAAAAATAGTTTGCCACTCTACTTTGTCGAACGAAAAAAGCTTCGAACAAATTCGAAGCTTTTAGTTATCGAAAGCAACTTAACTTACCGTTTTACCGTTTTACCGTTTTACCGTTTTACCGTTTTACCGTTTTACCGTTAGAAAGTATAAGTGACACCTGTCCATAAAATAGCCGTTACCGATTTATTTACCATCGGGCTATCTTTAACTTCGCTGGGTAAGCGATCCACTCGTCCCATCGCGAAGAAATCCCAGTTTTCAGCAAACTTATAGTTAGCTGAGATTTCAACATAAGGTCTCCAGCTATCATTTGGTCGATATTCTGCTAAACCACTACGCTGAGATTCTCCCTGACTAATCCCATATGCGTAACGATTCTGCTTTTTATTTTCCCAAACAGCACCAATTCCCGGTTGAAGTGACCAATTGCCTAGTTCAAAAGGATAAAGGTAAGCAGCATCAGCAATAATGCCATTACTTTTACCTAAAAGATCACCAGAAATAATCCCTCGTAAACTTCCCCATGACTCATGATGTTTATAGGTAAATCCACCCATGACGGTATCACGGCGACGATTAAGTTTTTTCATCTGCTCATCATCAGAGTCACTTGGTTTAAATGCTTGTGGGTAATAGTGAACATCGACAGACAGCTGATCTTTCGGTGAATTCCATAAATAATATCCTGCGGCTAATGTCGCAAAATAGAAATTTTCAGATTGATAATTAACCAAAGGTACAGGTAATAAATAGTCTTTAGATTTAGCACCCTTATAAGGTGTTACTTGTGATAATACAGAACCCCCTATTGACCATTCTCCCGCGAAGGCTGTCGGTGTACTCAATCCAGCGATTATGGCTAAAGAAATAACAATTTTCTTTTTACTCACGATGATTTTCCATATTGTCTTTGATAAAACAGTGACCAAAAAACGACTGTTGTTATGGTGCACTAAAAGTTAGCTAATAGATTACAATCATTTTATTTTTTACATAAAATGACTGGCAATAAGTGCTTGTCCTAATGCAATTCCACCATCACCAGATGGCAATATCATAGGGGTTAATACCTTTTTATTGTTTAATTTTTGCTTAAACAGATCCTTAAGTAAGATATTATTGAAAACCCCTCCTGTTAAAACAATAGTATCAATCTGATGTTCTTGCGCAGCTTGCAGAGCAATATCACCCAAACTTTCGGCTAATAAATAGTGAAATAACCAAGCCTTCTCACTGGTATTCAATGTGATGCTTTCCCATTGTGACCAGAAAATGGACAAATCAACATGCTTATCTTTTACAGGCATTAAATGTCCATATTGCTTGATGATATCAGCATACCGATCTACGTGACACTGTAACGCAGCGCTTTGTAAGTAGCATGCCGCTTCGCCTTCCCAGCTTATTTGTTTAGGTGATAATCCCAAAGAGCAAGCAACTGCGTCAAATAATCGTCCACAAGATGATGCTAGCGGTGAATTTAAACCACGAGCCACTGCCTTACTCAAAATCTGTAACTCAGTGAGCGGAATTGCTTGGGTGATAACACTACCTTGCCAATCTTTTGTAAAAGTAGCTAAATGTGCGAACCAATTTCGCCAAGGCTGTATTGAAGCTAAATTTCCTCCCGGCATAGCAACCGCAGGTAGCCCGCCAATACGTTGGGATTTTTTATAATCCACCAGCAAACACTCGCCTCCCCATAAAGAGCCATCTTGTCCATACCCTAAACCATCAAGGGCTATACCAATTACTGCGCCTTGTTGCTGTGTATGTCCATGCTCTGCTAAACAAGAGACAATATGTGCATGGTGATGGGGAACTTCTATAACAGGAATATGTTGCTGTTCAGCTAGCTGTTTACCTATTTGATGGCTGATATAATTAGGATGAGCATCAATGGCAATCGCTTTGGGCGTAAAACGATAGATCTGTTGAAACAGCGTGAGCGATTTCAGTAATTGTTGCCTCACACTTAAATCATCTAAATCACCTAAATGCGGCCCCATAATAGCTTGGTGCTCTTTTAAGAGACAAAACACATTTTTCAGATCCCCTCCTAAAGCCAAAATTGCAGGTTGTGCATCAAAAGTGGTTGGCAATGCGATAGCATCTGGTACATAACCCCGTGAACGGCGGATCATCACACACTGATCATCTTCAATACGCACTAATGAATCGTCCGCTCTTTGTATAATCTCCCTATTATGCATTAGAAATAATTCTGCAATATCACCAAGCTGAGTTAACGCCTCTTCATTGGTTAATGCAGGAGTGTGCCCCGTGGCATTACCAGAGGTCATGACTAATGGAATTTGTGTTTCATGTGCGAGAAGATGTTGCAAAGGATTAGCTGGTAACATAACACCCACTTCTGTTAATCCAGGTGCAATCAGTTCACTTAATGAAATAGGGGCGATTTCTTTAGGAATAAGTACGATAGGTGCTGCGGTACTGGTTAATGTTTCTATCACTTTTGAGTAAAACTCGGCATTATCGTCCGGTTTTTGGAGCTGCTCAATCCCGGTTAACATCACCGCAAGTGGTTTGGCTGGACGATGTTTACGCGCTCTTAAACGCGCAACACTTTCACTATTGCGTGCGTCACAGACTAAATGAAAGCCACCAATGCCTTTTACAGCAACAATTTTCCCCGCTAATAACGCCTGACAAGCTTGCGTTAATGCCCGCTCTTTTATTGCAAGTTGTTGCCCTTGATGATCTGACAACCAAATATGAGGTCCACAGACAGGACAGGCATTAGGTTGTGCATGAAAACGCCTATCTGCGGGATCTTGATATTCATGTTGGCAAGTCGGACAAAATGGAAATGCAGACATAGAGGTAAAAGGCCTGTCGTAAGGCATTTTTTTTATAATAGTAAAACGGGGGCCGCAATGGGTACAGTTTATAAAAGGATAGTGATAACGACGATTTTGTGGATCAAACAACTCATCAATACAAGCCTGACAAGTCGCTGCATCAGGTACAACTTGTGTATCCATTTCTCCACCACCACTTTTTACAATAGTAAAGTCCGTGGGGAGTTGCTCCCATTGATAAGGTGTTTGTTCAATACGTTCAATGCGTGCAAGAGGAGGACATTGAGCTGTTAATGCATTAATAAAGTGTTGATTTTGCGGTGATAACGTTAAGTGGATCAATACTCCTAAGCTATCATTACTCACCTGCCCTAATAAACCAAAATGATGTGCTAATTGCCAAACAAAAGGGCGAAAGCCAACACCTTGAACCTTTCCTTTCACACGCAATGTAATGCCGTTACTCATAGGATCACCAAATCAAAATAAGTTTAAGCTTATTCTAGTTTAGTGATTATTAACAACTTTCATTTAGATCAGAAAAAGTAGAGTTTGCTACATTTATCGTCACCTCAACCGCCACTCGCGGTGCAATAGCGCACAGTAATTCATAACCAATAGTGCCACAAGCCAGTGCAACTTCATCAACCGGTAATTGATTTCCCCATAGCTCAACAGGGCTTCCATGTTCAACATCCGGCAAATCGGTTACATCAATAGTAAGCATATCCATTGAAATACGCCCAACTAATTGTGTTTTATGTCCTTTAACGATAACGGGTGTACCATCTGGGGCATGCCTTGGATAACCATCAGCATAACCACAAGCGACAACAGCAATTCTCATATCACGTTGTGCGGTATATCGGCTACCATAACCAATTTGTTCACCTTTTTTTACTGACTGAATAGCTAATACTTCACTGTTAAAGGTCATCACAGGTTGCAAATCAAAATCAGCAATATCTTGCCACACCCCTGAGGGGGATACACCATATAAAATAATACCGGGACGAACCCATGAATGATGGGTTTGTGGTTCAAATAAAATAGCCGCAGAATTGGCTAAACAGCGCGGTAAATCATTCACCATTGAGCTATCAATAATCTGTTTTTGTGTCGCCATATTCAGCCCTGAATCAGCATTAGCAAAATGGGACATTTGTACAATAGAGCCAATATTAGTTATGCGTTTTGCTCTTTGTATAGCTTGCTGATAGTTTTCTGGTCGGTAACCTAACCGATTCATGCCACTATTGAGTTTCAGATAAATATTGATAGGCCGCTCTAATTGCGCTTGCTCAATGGCTTCAAATTGCCAATCAGCATGCACAACCGTCGTTAATGAATAACGCTCTAATAAATACACATCATCTGGTTTGAAAAAACCTTCAAGCAAAAGAATGGGGCCTACCCATCCTTGCTCTCTTAGCATAATTGCTTTATCTAATTCAATTAAGGCAAAACCATCGGTATGACTTAATGCAGGCCAAACACAAGAAAGACCATGTCCATAAGCATCAGCTTTAACCACTGACCATACTTTACTTCCCTGCGCTTTCGATTTGATCACCGAAAGATTATGACTCAGCGCATCTAAATTTATGCTAATTTTGGCAGGTCTGGACATCGTCTCTCCTTAATTAATAAACAGCGTCAAGTTTTTGCCCTGGACGGAGCAATTTAGTATTAAATCCATCGATATAACGGAACACGGAGAGATCATCTGCAGCAATTGCCGTTTTATTACCTGATATTAAATCAGCTAACAGCTGTCCTGAGCCACATGCCATCGTCCATCCTAATGTACCATGCCCCGTATTTAGGGATAAATTACGATATGCGGTTGGCCCAACTATCGGTGTACCATCTGGCGTCATTGGCCTTAAGCCTGTCCAGAATGTGGCTTTACCGATATCACCACCACCCTCATAGAGATCTTGAACAACCATTTTGAGCGTTTCACAACGTGATTTTAAAATATTCAAATTAAAACCTACCACTTCCGCCATACCGCCCACACGAATGCGATTATCAAAGCGAGTCACCGCAATCTTATATGTTTCATCTAAAATAGTGGATGTTGGTGCTCTGCTTGCATCAATAATAGGCATGGTTAATGAATAGCCTTTTAAAGGATAAACCGGAATTGTGATTTTGTTTTTCAAAAATTCAGTCGAGTACGATCCCATGGCGACAACATAGTGATCTGCGGTTAATAAACCATCATGGCATTGTACACCGGTGACTTTATCACCATCAAAAAGTAGGTGTTTTATTTCTTTATTAAATAAGAAGGTAACCCCGGCCTCTTCAGCCATTTTAGCCAGTTTCTTAGTAAAGATTTGGCAATCACCCGTTTCATCATTAGGAAGACGTAATCCTCCGGTAAGTTTATGACTCACATGCTCTAAAGCGGGTTCTGCTGATTTTAGTTGCTCGGCTGTTAGCAGTTCATAAGCCACACCTTCTTGCTTTAATACAGCGATATCATTAGCGGCATTATCAAATTGTTTTTGATCACGAAATAGCTGTAACGTTCCCCCTTGGCGTCCTTCGTATTCAATACCGGTATCTTGGCGTAATTGACGGATACAATCACGACTATACTCAGCAATACGCACCATACGACTCTTATTCATCGCATAATGAGAAGCATCACAATTACGTAGCATTTGCCACATCCAGCGTAATTGGAACAGTGAGCCATCAGGTCGGATCGCTAAAGGTGCATGTTTTTGAAACATCCATTTTACTGCTTTTAATGGAATACCCGGGGCACCCCAAGGTGTTGCATAACCCGGAGATAT
Organism: Proteus sp. G2609; assembly: GCF_963896135.1. Lineage (NCBI taxonomy): Bacteria > Pseudomonadati > Pseudomonadota > Gammaproteobacteria > Enterobacterales > Morganellaceae > Proteus > Proteus sp. G2609. The sequence continues at coordinate 134,436 of NZ_CAWQNB010000039.1, forward strand.
TTGCCCTGCATTACCTGCACTCGTCTCTTCTGCCGCACTACTTTGCCTATCGACAACAATGACTTCATGCCCTTGTTGTACTAAGTACCACGCACTTGTTACACCAATAACGCCGCCACCTAAGATGATCACTTTCATGGCTAGACTCCAAATAATTTACATTAATATAACATAAGAATAATATTCCATACACAAAAAGCCAGCACAGAATAATCATCTAGCACCACAAAAAAGCAAATTTTAGAGTCAAATCACATTTAATTAGTAATAACAGTGTTAGTTTTGCAGAGCAATTATTAATTCTATTTAAAAATCAAATTGATAGAGTATTTATCGCTTTTTATAAAAATAATACATAAATATATTATTCAAATATAAATTAAATAAGCCAATAAAAACCCATCATGCGATTTTTATGAAAAACCAAAAAACTTATCATTATCAGAACATAATATTAAGATGAGATATGTTTCAAATTTTTTTTACTAAAAATAGCCAAATTAAAGTATCACCTAAAAATGGCTGGTTAAACTAGGCTTGCTGTTTTTAGCCCGCTATTCTTTCACTTCTCCAATAATAGTCATCATATTTCTATTACTACCATTTTCTGGATAATAAAAAATCAGCACTGGATCAATAAGATCCAATGCTGATGTTAAGACAGGATAAACGCGATGAATTAACGTTTTACTTCTTCTAAGTCACTAGGTAGTGGCGATTGAAGCTCATGCCAAATAATGCCACTCTCTTTTCCGTATTGGCGAACGCAATCCATAACGTGCTCAGTATCTTTTTGCTCACATAGTAACGCCAATTTTTTATAAAATGATAGCGCCAACTCTTTCGCCTGAACATTAGAGAAATAATAACGCCCTACACGGGTATATAATCCCTTAAGTCCGTTTAAGATCAATCCATAAATAGGATTACCGCTGGCAAATGCCAAACCACGGAAAATGTTATAGTCCAACTCACTAAACTCATCAGCACTATTTTCAGTCGTTAGTTGATGAGTCAGTACTTCTAGGGATTTTTCTGGATTATTTTTAAATGCCGTGCGAATAAAAATTGCTGAGATATTCGTTCTTACGGCTAATAAATTATCGATTAATTGTGGCACGCGATCATGATCAAGACGCGCGACAGTTTCAAGAATATTAAGACCTGACGTTTCCCAAAAGTTATTCACTTTAGTTGGTTTTCCATGCTGGATAGTTAACCAACCATCACGAGCTAAACGTTGTAAAACCTCTCTCAATGTCGTTCTTGTCACACCAATTAATTCGGAAAGCTCACGTTCTGCGGGCAGAATAGAACCTGGTGGAAAACGGTTGTTCCAAATACTTTCAACAATGTACTCTTCCGCAAAACCTGCGGGGCTTTGAGCCTTAATAACCATATTTTTATTTCTTCCGAAGCGTTTTTTCTGCTAATAATAGAAAAGATAATATCAGAATGCTTAATTTTGATATAGCTCAACCATCGCTAAATAGTGAATGGCATCATAAAACATGACACTGTTTTATCAATTTATTATTTACGAATACGCTTAATTTCACAGCGATTAGAGCGTATTATGACTAGATTGCGCATTTTAGGCGCCTAAAATCTCTATTCGGAGGATAAAAAACATAATGGATATGAGTATAAGACAAGCATTACTGAAAAATTTCATGGGGAACTCCCCTGATTGGTATAAGCTTGCTATTATTACTTTTTTAATCATCAACCCACTGATTTTTTTCTTTGTTGACCCTTTCATTGCTGGCTGGCTACTCGTTGTTGAGTTTATCTTCACTTTAGCCATGGCATTAAAATGTTATCCGCTACAACCAGGGGGATTACTTGCTATTGAGGCCGTCATTATTGGTATGACAACGCCGAAACAAATAGGTCATGAAATAGCCAACAACCTTGAAGTCATTTTATTACTGGTCTTTATGGTTGCGGGTATTTATTTTATGAAGCAATTACTTCTATTTGCTTTTACAAAATTACTCCTCTCTATTCGATCTAAACGCTTATTATCATTAGCATTCTGTTTTGCTAGTGCCTTTTTATCTGCTTTTTTAGATGCTTTAACCGTGATTGCCGTGGTGATCAGTGTTTCTTTAGGCTTCTATTCCATCTACCATAACTTTGCCTCTAACCAAGCTGATGCAGAGTTAAGCAATGATGGCTTTATTGATAGCACAGAGAAAAAACAGACCTTAGAACAATTCCGTGCTTTCTTACGTAGCTTAATGATGCATGCCGGTGTTGGTACAGCATTAGGTGGTGTGATGACGATGGTTGGTGAGCCACAAAACTTGATCATTGCAAAACACCTAGAATGGGATTTTGTCACCTTCTTTATCAGGATGTCACCCGTTACTATTCCCGTTTTCTTTGCTGGACTTGCAGTATGTTATTTGGTTGAGCGCTTTAAGCTGTTTGGTTATGGTGCCGAGCTACCTGAATTAGTGCGTAAAGTTCTCACTGATTACGATAAAAAGAACAGTGAAAAACGAACTCAACAAGAAAAAGCCCAGTTATTAATCCAAGCATTAATTGGTATTTGGTTAATTATTGCACTGGCCTTACACCTTGCTGAGGTCGGTATTATTGGTCTTTCTGTTATTATCTTAGCCACCACTTTCTGTGGTATCACTGAAGAGCACGCTTTAGGTAAAGCTTTTGAAGAAGCACTGCCTTTCACCGCATTACTTACAGTATTCTTCTCCGTTGTTGCCGTGATTATTGATCAACAGCTATTTGGTCCTATTATTCAATTTGTTCTACAGGCATCAGAATCTTCACAACTGTCACTCTTTTATCTCTTTAATGGCCTACTTTCTGCCATTTCAGATAATGTATTTGTGGGTACAGTCTATATCAGTGAAGCATTAAGCGCATTGCAAGAAGGATTAATTAGCCAATCTCAATATGAACATATTGGTGTCGCAATTAATACAGGGACTAACTTACCGTCAGTGGCAACGCCAAACGGACAAGCGGCTTTCTTATTCTTATTAACTTCTGCATTATCCCCGCTGATCCGCTTATCTTATGGACGTATGGTGATGATGGCACTTCCTTATACCATCGTTATGACACTATTAGGATTACTGGCTGTAGAATTCTGGCTCGTGCCTATGACACATTGGTTATATGAAATTGGCTTAATCGCTATTCCATAAAAAACCATCATGAAATGAGTATTTTTTAGGGCTTTTAATGTTTAAAAGCCCTATTTTTTCATAAAAACACCTATTAATGTAAATATTTGTGAAATAAGAGATTTTACCTTTTTTTTAGTCTAGTTTTTAGGCAGAATAACAACTTATTTCAATATTATCATGGACATTGTTATGTTGAGTGCTCTTCGTCACTGGTCACAAAGTCGTTTTTCATGGTTACTGCTGGCATTAACGGCAATTGGTCTTGAAGGTGCGGCATTGTATTTTCAGTACGGAATGGAATTAATGCCTTGTGTGATGTGTGTTTATCAGCGCATTGCTGTATTAGGGATCTTAGTTGCCGCATTAATTGGTTTTTCTTCGCCAAAACTGACACTAATGCGCATGGCGGGTAGTTTTTTATGGCTTTATGCCTCATACCGCGGTATTGAACTGGCTTGGGAACATACGCAACTTATTCTTAATCCATCACCTTTTGCAACTTGTGATTTCTTTGTTACCTTGCCTTCTTGGTTTGCATTGCAAGATTGGTTCCCTGCCGTATTCCAAGCATCGGGGGATTGTTCTGTTAGCCAATGGCGGTTCTTGTCATTAGAAATGCCACAATGGATGTTAATTATCTTTTCTGCTTATTTTATTGTTGGTTTATTAGTATTAATCAGCCAAGTCACCTCTTCTTTTTCCAAAAAAGACTAACATACGCTACTGTTAGCTATAGAAAGATAGAACGCAGATAAATTATTATCATCACAAAAATAGGCGCTTAATCAGACATTAAGCGCCTATTTTTCTAATTATCATTTATTTATGCATATTCCCCAAGCGTATTAACCTGGAATACAGGCACCATCAATCAACGCTTGTTCACTACAACGTTTACCATTAGCAAATTGACAAACGGGTGTTTGACCGCCGTGTAATTCATAAGTTAACGCAGGCACTCCACCAGAAAATATACAGGTCTCTTTTGCTGGTTCCTCTAAAGGAATAGAAGGTGTGGTCGCTATCGTTTTATTGCTATTAATCACTTGAGCGGTGGTATTTTGTGTTTGTTTAGATTGACTACAACCAGTAAGAAACGCAAAGCTGGTCAACATCAACAAAAAACACGTTGTTTTCATTTTTCTTTGCATTATAAAAACACCTAAATATCTCTGTTATTTCTGATTAGTGTGAGGTGCTATTGGAAAGTAAGTTAATCACTAAGACGCCGGCAATAATTAATGTCATACCGACGATGGCGGGTAAATCGAGTTTTTGTTGATAGACAAAAACAGCCGCAACAGAAACTAAAACAATACCTAATCCGCTCCAAATTGCATATGCAATACCCAGTGGCATGACTTTCACAACCTGAGATAGCGCCCAAAAAGAAAAACAATACCCCACCACGACGACAATAGATGGATATAATCGACTAAAGCCATCGGATGCTTTTAACACCGTTGTTGCAATAACTTCAGATATAATGGCTAATATTAGGTAAGTTAATCCATTCATTTCTTCGCCCTACTAAGATCCAAATTCAATTTTGTGAATTCTATCACAAGATATTTCTGTGATATCTATTTTAGAACAACAAAAAAGGCATCTATTCAGCGCAATAGATGCCTTAAAATGCTATTTATAGGTTTTGTTTAATGGAGCCGGTTTTTTTCGCGAGGTTTGCCTCCCATCGCAACACGATAACGGGTAAAAATAAAGCCACACCACGCTAGTGCAATAATACTTAAGGCTGTTCCTGCATAGCCGATATTTGGCATTCCCGCGTGCAATATTACTTGATTACCTAACAAAGCCCCTGCCCCAATACCGATATTAAAGATACCTGAGTAGATCGACATGGCGATATCTGTTGCATCAGGTGCTAAGTCAATCACTTTAACCTGCAATCCTAACGCAATACACATAAAGCCTATCCCCCAAAAGATGATTAAGGCAATAAATGTGAGTGTATGTTGGCTACTTATCATCAGCGTACTTAAGCATACGGTTAAGAGAATAAGTGCAAAGAATAAGAATGAGGTTGGCATTTTGGTACTATAGCGACTAAATAACACACTCCCCAAAATTCCTGCACCGCCAAAAATCAGTAATACAATAGTGGCAAAATTTTCATCTAATTTTGCAATATCAATAACAAAAGGCTCAATATAACTATAAGCAGTAAAATGAGCGGTCACTGCGATCACCGTTAGTAAGAAAATACCCACTAATGGTGCTCGTTTTAGCAATATTGGGACACTTTTTAACGAGCCGGAATGTTCACTGGGTAATAAAGGTAAATAGCGCATTAAAGCAAGCATGGTTATCAGCGCCAGTACACCTATACCCAAAAAGGTAGCTCGCCATCCTAACCATTGTCCAACCACCCTTCCCAGAGGTAAACCCAGCACGGTAGCTAGTGCAACACCGGTTGCTAATAAACTTAATGCTTGTGCTTTTTTACCATGGGGTGCCATTCTTATTGCTAATGAGGCAGTAATCGACCAAAAAACAGCATGAGCAAAAGCGACTCCAATCCGCCCTACAATTAGCGAATTAAAATCCCATGCCACGCCAGATAAGACATGGCTTAGAATAAATACAATAAACAAAATAATCAGTAGCTTACGTCGCTCTACTTTGCTGGTCATTATCATTAATGGCAAAGACATTAGGGCAACAACCCAAGCATAAATAGTGATCATCAACCCTGTTTGAGCCGGCACCATGGCAAAACTTTCAGAAATATTACTTAACAATGCAACAGGTACAAACTCTGTCGTATTAAATACGAAAGCAGCAAATGATAGAATAATTACCCTGATCCACGCCGTTTTACGGCTTACTTCATTAACGCTATTGGGTGTGGTGATATTCATAATTGTTTAAATACTTTTCAGTGAATTTTATAAATAGATAAAAGATACTTATGTACTACTGCCAGTGAATTTCATAAAAAGAAGCGCAAATACCCATCGTTATATTTTATAACATCTAAATAGAATAGATAATAAAGTGTGTTTTATAAAGCGATAAGTAAAGATAAAAACAAACTAATGAATAGAAAAACATCTGACTAAAACGAATCAGCCTATTATGTTAGCATAGGCATAACGCTAAATTAAATCCCTACATTGGCTTCTTTTTAACGTTAACATTTTATTTGGATCGCAAAAGGGAGATCGGCAAGGAAAAATAGCGTTACTGAATCACATTTTTATTAATAAAAAATGATAACCATTTCATGCTATTATAAATAGATCTTCACGGGCTTATTGTTGCAGTTAGTCTAATAATAGAGAGTCTATATTATAAAAATAAAGAGAATAACTATACAGTAGCTTAATACTTATGGATTAATTCTGTCTATAAATTGAATAGCTTGCTCACAGGCAAAGCTTTGGGCTGGAGATGAGCTATCATTAAGGCTATTTTTAATAGAAAAAATTTGCTCAATTGATGACCGAGGAAGTAACAAACTACCTTCCGCTAGTGCTTTTTCAACACTGTCTAATTTAGACACGAGTTGATTACAAGTTTCACTGTTTTCTAATGATTGATAACGTGCCATGACATCATCACGCTTACCTTTGACAAAAGAAAACATATCGTTGATTTGTGTTGAGGAGTTTTCAATAACATTACGGCTATTATTCCAAGCAGCAACGGTATCTTCTTTAAATACAGAAACAACTAGGATTGCAACAAAAATAGCAATCATAATAGTCAATGATATAATTCCTCCTGCAATAATAATTATTTGTTTCATGAAAGCCCCCGCATCACTAATCACCTTTATATCTGTATATAATTAAAGTCATTCATATTCAATATTGATTACAATTCTTTTTAATTTTTACATTTTATTACGCAGACAGGTAGCCCTATTGGCATAAGAAATAATTTATTATTATAATTTAAATATTGTTAAGTTATTATACTTAAATTCTGATTTTAATTATTATTTGGATATACGTTAAAAATAAGATTTATCGCAAGTATATCTGGTTTTCATTATAGCCATTATAACGATTATTTATTCAAGCATATTGATAATACTTTATAAGATGAAACGTCATTAAAAGTAAAGTATTCTAAACTTTTAGTTGTAACCTTGACCTTCCCCTAAGGGGGATCTTTAGAATAAGAATAATTCATACAATATAAAGGGAACACTGATGAAAAAAGTTTTACCTATCGCCATCGTTTTAATGGGTTCACTCTCTTTTGGTGCAATAGCCAATAATTCACATATGAATATGAGTACTAATGTGGCACAGAGTAACTCTCCTATGAACCAAGAGCTCATGGATTCAATGAATAAAATGCATGAAAATATGGCAAAAGGAATGAATAGTGATAATGCAGATGTTGCATTTGCGCAGGGAATGATCGCTCACCATTTGGGAGCAATTGATATGGCAAAAATCGAGCTAAAGTATGGTACTGATCCTGAAATGCGCAAATTAGCACAAGCTATTATTGATGCACAAGGCCCTGAAATTGAACAAATGCAAAAATGGTTAGAAAAAAATAATACCAATATGCAAAATAACTAATATTTGAAACGCAGGCGTTCTATTAAGGAAAGTCTGCGTTTTCTTACATTGCCATGTCATTAACCTGTAACTATTAGCGAAATAACGGCATTATATCTTCTCTATGTAACGTTATTGCACTATTAAACATAAGTATACCTAAAAATATAAACAATATTCCTGCTAATAGACGTAGTAACTCCGCCATATACCTAAAAGATAAATTAGTATTTTTTACCGAAAACCGATAAGCAACATTTCGCATATAATAAACTGTTAATGCAATTGCAGTAATGGTTAAAGCCGTTCCTATTGCCATTGCAATGACAGCTGCTATTCCCCAAAGATAGATATTTAATGCATATGAAAATAACAATACTAACAATGCGCCAGAGCAAGGGCGGCTACCAATAGCGAATAGTACCAACAATTGTGCCGACCAATTCCCTTGTAATTCATTGGAAGTCACCACATGTTTATGACCACAACATGATGTTTGTGAGATGGTTTGATTGCTTTTATGTTTATAGAGATATCTAGATCGCTTGATGATAGGTGTTGCCTGTTTAATATAAAAAGCACGCTTTTTATAGTCTGACAATAAACGACGAATAGACTGGATAAAAATAATAATGCCAGATAATGAAATTAATAAATAGCTACTATTTTCAATGTAATGACTCGCTATTTTTAAATGAGAGCTTGATAGGTTTAATATTATTAATATAACAGTAATGATAACTATGGCAACTGTACCTTGTAGCAATGAAGCAAGGACACTTAACCACGCACTTTGTTTTAATTTGGTCGGGTGAGTAGCAATATAAGTACTAATAATGACTTTTCCATGCCCAGGGCCAACAGCATGCAGTAACCCATACAAAAAACTAACACCTATTAATATAAAGCCTACTTGCCAATTATTTTCGCTAATATCTTGCATTAATTCTGCAAGATAGCTATTGATAACTTTTTGCCATTGAACATTAAAATAAGTTAGTTCAGACCAATAATAAGCAATCAATAACAAACAACTGGCTATCACTGTGAGTAAGCTAATTAGTAGTCCCCTTTCCTTCGTTATATTTATTGGCATAATACTTGTACTCGTTGTGTAAAAGAGAGCCCTAAATTTAAATCACTATCAGCAGAGCCATTGATATCTAATGATTGTGCATATTCTTTTAAACTTTCATCAGCAAAAGGTTCAATCAGTTTGTGTTTACAATCAGCGATCATTTCTAAAGGTAATATGATCTGTGTATTGTCACGATAGGTCATGCTGACATAAAAAGTGGGATCATAAGTTAAAAGTTCAAAATGATGTTTAGCGAATGGCAATGGGGTGATAAATAGCACATCAAAGCTAAACTTCACCTGTAACTTCTCTTTTATAAGAGTGTAATGGCTTGGTATACGACGAAACTTTTGTTTTTTCCCATCCATATAAAACTCGGAAAAATAGTTCTGAGACAATATATTGCTCATTAATCTCGCCGCCTGTTTTTTCCAAATATCACTTTCTGGTTGCGCATTATATATATCGTACAGAATATCCATTGAGGTCATCGGATCCATAACCCAAGAAAAAGTTAATCCAATTAACTTATCATCTTGTGTATTAAAAGTTGTTTGCATATCAATAAAGCTATGAGGATGTGCTAAAACTTTTGGTGTAGTCATCAATAAAAAGAAAGACATCAATATCGAAACTACTCGCCAAGAGAAATTTTTAAAATTAACTATCCACATAAACAAAACCACCCATGATATTTTGTTATAATATAACATCACGGATTTGTAAAATGATAGTCATTTTATGAAATTATTCTAGGTGTGTTATAACTTGGTTTAGTGAAAGCGAGGTGTTTAGAAAGCAAAAAGCCACCCTATTGGGTGGCTTAGTATTTTTAACTTACTAAAGTAGTAGTAAAGTTTTATATGGTGCCCAGGGCGGGACTTGAACCCGCACAGCCTAGAGGCCGAGGGATTTTAAATCCCTTGTGTCTACCGATTTCACCACCTGGGCTAAATTGTATTTATTTATTTTTGGTACTTATTTATTAGTTAAGTACATAATAAATAAACTTAAATCATTTTTTGTTTTAACTTTATGTAGCTAATAACAATATTTATTACGCTAAAACTACTTTTCCTATACCAACCACCAGCGTTGTGGTTAGAAGAAAAAACGGACCTAAATTAAGGTCCGTATTTTATATGGTGCCCAGGGCGGGACTTGAACCCGCACAGCCTAAAGGCCGAGGGATTTTAAATCCCTTGTGTCTACCGATTTCACCACCTGGGCTAAATTCTGTGGTGCGTCCGTAAAATTATAACTAATTTTTACTGGTAAGGACGATTAACTACTTCCCAATGCCATTATTTATGGTCTTTTTACACCACTCTCTCAATTAGGAGTGGTGCCCAGGGCGGGACTTGAACCCGCACAGCCTAAAGGCCGAGGGATTTTAAATCCCTTGTGTCTACCGATTTCACCACCTGGGCATTTATGGAGGCGCGTCCCGGAATCGAACCGAGGTACACGGATTTGCAATCCGCTGCATGACCACTCTGCCAACGCGCCTCAACTGCTCAATCTCTTAAGAGATTGGAGCGGGAAACGAGACTCGAACTCGCGACCCCAACCTTGGCAAGGTTGTGCTCTACCAACTGAGCTATTCCCGCTTTACCGAACTTGCTGATTTACTTATTTATTTCTGTAAACCGTTGTGCCTTTCGATGCGTTGCATTCTACTGATTTCCTGAATCTAGTCAACACTATATTTGCATCTTTTTGACTGTTCGGTGAATTTTCAGTCATTTCGATCAAGCTTCACGCAAATCTGACCATGCAGCACTCAAATATTGGAACATAGACCAGAATGTTAATACCGTCGCAATGTATAACAATACAAATCCGAACCACTCAGCTTCAATAGTCGGACGCCATAATAGCACAACAAGTGCACCCATTTGTGCGGTAGTCTTCACTTTTCCGATCCAAGAAACTGCCACACTATTACGTTTACCTAATTCAGCCATCCACTCTCTTAGTGATGAGATGATAATTTCACGTGCGATCATGGTCGCTGCCGGTAAAGTGATCCACCATACATGATAGTGTTCAGTAATTAATACTAATGCTGTAGCAACCATTACCTTATCCGCAACCGGATCAAGGAAAGCCCCAAAGCGAGTGGTTTGCTTCCAACGGCGGGCTAAAAAACCGTCAAACCAGTCAGTGGCGGCAGCTACCATAAAAATAATGGCACAAATAAGGGGAGCATCTTTAAATGGTAAATAAAACACCAAAACAAAGAATGGAATTAAAGCGACACGAAATAAAGTTAGCCAAGTTGGAATATTTAGTTGCATAGCGTTCTACACGACCTAGAAAAGTGAGAGTTATTAATATGGTGCATCAATACACTTAGTGTTTCAACGCATTAAAAATTTTTTCTGCTAACGCGGTCGAAATTGTGGGAACTTTCGCAATTTCTTCAACGCTTGCATCACGTAAAGCTTGTAAACCACCCATATACTTCAATAGCATTTGACGTCGTTTTGGTCCCACCCCCTCAATCGATTCTAGAGAGCTGGTGTTTTTAACCTTAGCACGACGCTGACGATGCCCCGTTATTGCGTGACGATGCGACTCATCACGAATATGTTGGATCAAATGTAACGCGGGTGAATCAGAAGGAAGTGCCACACCTTCGCCTTCTGGTTTAAAAAATAGTGTCTCTAACCCCGCTTTACGATCACTCCCCTTCGCGACACCAATTAATTTAGGGTGTGATTTATCCCAATCGACATCAAGTGATTGAAATACGTCAATGGCTTGTGCTAATTGCCCTTTACCACCATCGATAAAAATAATATCAGGTATTTTACTCTCTTCTAATGACTTGCCATAACGACGAGTCAATACTTGATTCATCGCAGCATAATCATCCCCCGGAGTGATCCCACTAATATTATAGCGCCTGTATTCCGATTTTAATGGGCCATTCATGTCAAATACGACACATGAAGCCACAGTTTGCTCTCCCATAGTGTGACTAATATCAAAACATTCCATTCGTTTTATCTCTTTCATCTCTAAAAGTGACATTAACGAGTTATAACGTTGAGAAATGGTTGATTGTTCAACTTGCTTAGTAGCTAATGCCGTAGCTGCATTAGTTCGTGCTAGTTTTAAATAGCGTGCTCTATCACCACGGGGTTTGGTTTGGATATGGATCTTACGTCCTGCTATCGAAGAAATTGACTCCGCTAAAATCGTTTTATCTTCAAGATTAAAATCGAGCAAAATTTCTGTGGGTAAAGTGCGGATCGCACTGCCTTGTAAATAAAATTGTCCAATAAAGGTTTGTACCACTTCGTCTAATGATGTATTTGCCGGTACTTTAGGAAAATAACTACGACTACCAAGCACTTTACCTTGACGGAAAAAGAGCACATACACACAAGCAATAGCACCATTAAATGCCACGCTAATCACATCGAGATCATCGCCAATATTAGCCACAAACTGTTTTTCAGTAACTTGTCTTACCGCGTGAATATGGTCACGAATACGCGCAGCCTCTTCAAAGCGTAACGCTTGGCTTGCCTCTTCCATCCGTTTAATTAAGCCTTCAATCACTTGGCTGTCATCGCCGGATAAAAAAAGACGCACATAATTGACTTGCTGGGCATATTCTTCATCAGAGACATAGCCTTTTACACAAGGGGCGAGACAACGGCCTATTTGATATTGTAAACAAGGGCGTGAGCGATTGCGGTAAACACTATCTTCACATTGACGAATAGGAAATAATTTTTGCATTAAAGCTAATGTTTCTCTCACCGCCAAAGAGTTAGGGAAAGGGCCAAAGTATTCCCCTTTAGCATGTTTAGCACCACGATAACTCGCCAATCTTGGGTGTTTGTCTGCACTTAAATAAATATACGGATAGGACTTATCATCTCGTAGTAACACATTATAACGAGGCTGATAACGCTGAATATAGCTATGCTCTAAAAGTAGCGCTTCTGTCTCCGTATGTGTCACGGTAACATCAATATTGGCAATACATTTTACTAATGCTTCTGTTTTACGACTATTCACCTGAGCACGAAAGTAGCTTGATAATCGTTTTTTCAGATCTTTTGCTTTTCCAACATAAATAACGGTGCCTGAGGCGTCATACATTCGATACACACCCGGTTGACTCGTTACTCGACTTAGAAATGCTTTAGCATCAAATATGTTTTCCACTTTGTAAGTAACTCTCTATCTCGATTAACCCATAACGAACTGCTATATGAGTTAATTCTACATCACCTGAGATTTTAAGTTTACTAAACATTCGATAACGATAGCTATTTACTGTTTTAGTACTGATATTCAGCTCTTGTGCAATTTGTGCTATTTTTTTCCCTCTTATAATCATCGACATTATCTGTAACTCTCTTTCAGAAAGATGATGTAGCGGATTTAAGTCTGCTTGTACTTTCGTTAATGCAATATCCATAGCAATTTCTGGGCTAATATAACGTTGACCAATACAGACTTGTCGAATGGCCTGAAGCACATTCGCAGCAGAGGAATCTATAACGATAAACCCTTCAATACCTAACTGTAGCAATGTGACGGAAAGTATTGAGTCTATTTTAGGCGAAATAACCACTATTTTTATAATGGGAGAAAAACGTTTAATTCTTTTTATTACATCTATTAAAGAGACAGTAGGTAAAGAATAAAAAATAATAAGATTGACAGAATATTGTCTGCAATAACGAAAAGCTTCACTTTCATCATTCATAATCTTACGAATATTAATTTTTTTAATCTGGCAAAGTAATTTTTCTATACCTAAACTAAATATTTCAACTTGACTGATTACTAGAGTATTTATCAACGATATCAATCCTTAAAAATATTTAATAAAATTAAAAATAAATCAAGGCAATAAAATTTATAATGACAAATGCTATTATAATATCGTTAGAATTTCCATATTTTTATTTTTTATTCACGCAATAATGATATTATAAAGAAATTATTATTTTTATCGCATTAATTAATAATGTATTTAAATTATACACACATTTATAAAGAATATAAAATAAAGCTAATAACATATAATAATAATTAATTATAGGAATAAAGTACTTCCTATATAAAATATAAGAAGCACTTTAGTACTTTAAAAATGATCAAATGTCACCGCTTTATCAAAAGATAATTTACCTAATCGTGGAAAAGGTTTTCCTTTACCTTTACCAATGGCAATCATTAAACAGATAGCATAGTGCTCAGGCAAGTTAATCGTTTTTGCTACCTCTGCAAAATCAAACCCATCCATAGGACAAGAATCCAAACCGCGCTCTTGTGCTAATAACATCAGTGTTTGAGCAAACAAACCCGCACTACGCATAATCTCATCCCGTTGTACTTGTGGTTTATTACGATAATAACTATCAACAGCACTGCACATAATATCTCTGACTTCAGGGGTAGCATCTTGCCAAATTGTTTTAACTTCACTCTCCCAAACATTGAGATCTGCACATAAAACAATCAGCATAGCAGAGTCTGTTATTTGAGGCTGATCCCAACCCACTTTTCTTAATGCTTGACGTTGCTTAACATCATCAACAACCAAAAGACGCCAATGCTGCAGATTAAATGCACTTGGCGTATATTGTAACGCATCTTCAAGTAAGGCTTTTTTCTCTTCTTGTGGTATTTTGAAATCAGCATCAAACTGTTTTGTTGCACGACGGTTTTTTACTGCATCGATTACATTCATTATTTTCCATCCATTTGCTAATCATTGACATTTATTTATCTATTATAGAAGAAATGCGTTCAGTATACAGACTGTGCTATTATTTCTAATTATCTTTGTTAATTAACCAGTTATAACAAAAAAACACTAGTTAATAACAAAATATCGTTATAATAGTATTATCAAATATACGATAACCCTTTATTTTTTCTATTTGTTTTTAAGCGTAAAAGAAGGCGAAAACAATTGATTTAAGCCTAACACTTAAATTTGAAAAAAGGGTATCATCAAAGGCTACTATTCAATATAACAGACCTTGCAAAGTATATTAACCCTATGAAATTAAATGATGAATTAACTAATTCTATCGCATCAGTCACAGAAGCCGCTGCTATTGCGGCTATGCCATGGGTAGGTAAACAAGATAAAAATGCGGCAGATGCTGCTGCAGTTGCCGCCATGCGAGAGCGCCTTAATAGCCTTAATATCAATGGCCAAATTGTTATTGGTGAAGGTGAAATTGATGAAGCACCTATGCTCTATATTGGCGAACCAGTAGGCAACGGCCAAGGTGAAAAAATAGAAATTGCCGTTGATCCTATCGATGGAACTCGCATGGTCGCTACCGGTGAAAATAATTCTTTGGCTATTTTAGCCGCAGGTTTTGAAGGTAGTTTTTTACAAGCACCCGATATGTACATGGAAAAACTGGTTGTCGGTAAAAAAGCAGCAGGTGTGATCGACCTTAACCATTGCCTTGAATATAACCTTGATGCTATTGCACAAACATTAAATAAATCATTAAGCCAGTTAACACTCGCGATTTTAGATAAACCGCGCCATCACGATATTATCATTGATTTGCGTAATAGAGGTATTAATGTCATCACTTTGCCGGATGGCGATGTGCTTGCTTCTTTATATGCCACAATGCCTAATAATCCTATTGATGTTATGTACGGGATTGGTGGTGCGCCAGAAGGTGTAATTAGTGCCGCTATTGCTAAAGCTTTAGGTGGTGATATGCAAGCACGCCTTATTACCCGCGATATTGCTAAAGGTAATAATGCAACAAATAGAGAAATTGCAGCACAAGAAATCTCTCGATGCCATAACATGGGAACTGATGTTAATATTACATTGCCACTTGAAATATTGGTGCGCCATCAGGATGTTATGTTTGCAGCAACCGCAATTACTGCCGGTGACCTATTATCCGGTGTCACTGAACAAAGCGATTATTTGCGTACACACTCGTTAGTGATTAATGGCTCCACACACTCATTACGTTATATCGAAAACTATCATTTACGCTAACACGAGAATAACAACTAAAAAAGCGACACGGGCTTACGTGTCGCAAAATGTATTTAAGGGGTATTTATAGTTATAATTAATTCATGCTAATAAATTAGCTGGATTATCAATACACAGCTTATCTATTATCGCCTTATCAATGCCACGCTGTGCTAATAATGAAAGAAAAACGTTAGGCACAAACCCCCAACCATTTCCGCCATTTTTTGCCCACATCTGTTTTAAAAACACATCATGACTTAATACAATTTGGTTACCATAACCTCTTTCTATTAAGGTTGCGACAGCTTCAACCGTATCCATCACACTGGGTGCGGCGCCTTCTTTAGGGAAAGAAATATCAAGACCTATCATGTCAAATTCAAGCCAAACACCTCGATCAAGCATTTTGCATTGATAATCGATATCTTTACCAGAAGGATCTGAATGGGCTAACGATATTTTGGCTGGATCACACCCCATTTCTGTTAAAAGAATATCTAATACTTCATCACCACGGCGTTGCCAACCTGGCATATGAATATTCATTGAGGCATAAGGGTTATTATTTTGAGCCAGTGCAGCGGCACGTAAACTATTTTTTTCACCATCTGTAAAGAAAGGAGATACACCAATTTCGCCAATCATACCAGCACGAATATCTGTGCCGTCAATGCCGATATTTAATTCATCATCGATCATTTTTGCCATCGCATCAATATCATCAGCTAGGCGTTTTCCTTCAAATTTCTCAATATAAAGGCCGGAAGAAGCAACAACATTAATCCCCGTTAATTCTGCAACTTGTTTTAATTTTCTAATATCACGACCAATTGACGATGAACCTGTAGCATCAACAATCGTTTTGCCCCCAAGCTCTTTAAAATTATTTAATTCAAAAATAACGTCTTCAATAGGTTTTTTATCCATATTATCGCAACAACAATATGGATCGTATTTTAGTCCCCACTGAATATCTGCACTGACTTTTTTATCTACTAAAACGTGTGAGAATTCATAAAAAGGTTCATCAACAACGCCAGATAAATCATTAAATAAATGTTCGTGAGGTAGTGTCAGCCCCATATCCGCTTTTTTAACCGGACCCGTTACCGTTTGAATATAGCCTTTCATGATTATGCCCCTGCTCTTTTTACTGATTTAGTCGCTTTAAACTCAGGAATGGTAGTAACAATGGCGCCGACTAAGGCAAATAACGTACCGATGATTGTGACTAAATAAACAGTATTTCCTAACGAAGGTAATAATAGGTCAATTAATACCGAACCCAGTAATTGGCCCGCAGTTGATGCAACACCTAACATCAGTAACCCTAAGCCTCGTACTAAAATAGCCATTAATGCAATAGACATTAACCCTAAAGGCCCACCTAAATACATCCACCATGTAGCAGGAAGCTCCAGTGTTATATGCCCTAACGCCATACGTACTACTAACGCAATCGTTAAAACAGTAAATCCAACAATAAAGTTCCAAGTAATAGAAACCATCATCGAACCTGTTGCTTCAGCCACTTTTGAATTACCTGCTGGTTGCCATCCCGCTAATAAACCCGCTAAAAAAGGTAGAATAGCTAAGTAAATAAAAGAGGTTGAATGCCACTGTGGAGAAACGACAAAAAGAGTAGCAACAACAGCTAATACGGCACCTAATACACGATATGGGGTGAAGTATTTCTTCTCATCCACACCTATACCAAAGCGGTCACATAATAAACCAGATAATAACAGTGCTGAAATTAATGCTGTTTGGAATGTGGCTATTCCTAATGCACTGGCTGATGCTCCTTCAGAAAAAACCACCATTGCGCCACAGAGGCCAGCAAACCAGTTCCATAATGGAATTTTACGTGTTTTAATTAATGTCGGAATAGAAGCAAATTGCTGACGATATTGTTTTTTGGACATAATGATAAAAAACATGACCACTAAACCACTGGCAAAAGAGATAACTGCACTAGCATTACCGTCTTTTAATACATGTCCCAGTTGCCCATTCACCGCAGACTGCATTGGTGATAGCATCCCTGCTAACACAGTTGCTACCATCAGCAAGGGTGTTGATAAATTTTTTGTACTCATAAGATGTTCCTTTTGGATTATTGACTATGAGTGATTTCTTTTTTATTTTTCAAGTAATCGGTTATTTTGTTATTAGCGCAGAGTGTATCTCCGCGCTTTTTTACTTTTCTTACTGCTATTGTTATTAAGAACTAACGTGCGATTTGCTTTAGAATATTGACCCACATATCAGCATAATGTGGCCATGCTAAAAACTCTTTGCTCCCCCAATGCGGTGAACAGTCACTCATAAAACAAGCTGTTTTTCCTTTTTCAAATTGACCAAACACCAGTAGTGGATCTTCGCCAATATTCAAAACCGTTTCAGTGTTATGTTTAGCGAACACTTTGTTATAACCAAGGAACATCGGCCATTCACTAAAACCTTTTATCGTGGCATGCTCTGCATTAACTGGAGTTGCGAATACTCCTTCTGGGGCTTCCACCCGATCGTCACCCTCTAACATTTCAACAGGTAACACTTGTGCCAATAAGGTATTTTTATAGTTTGCTTTCGCTTCAATACCCATAAATGATAGATAGCCGCCAATCATTAATAAGCCACCACCATTAGCAACAAACTGTTTAATCAGCCCTAATGCATTTGGAAGTACTTTCATGTTGTAGAAAGTATCGTTTTGCAAGAGGAAAGTATTAGCACCAATATCACTGATCACGATGACATCATATTTTGCTAATTCTTCATCAGTCTGAGGAAATGCAACCTGAACGGTATGTGCAGGCATATAATCAACTGCTACCCCTTTTTCCCTTAAACAATTTAATAAAAAAGTAGCACCTTCCTCATATTTACTAGAAGTGAAACTGTCGTAGCCTTTTGAGTGGATCATATGAATGTGCCATGACTCACCAATAAATAAGATTTTCATTTTTTTTCCTCTTTCAAAAAGATTATTTATTCAGGGGATTGAGTGACAATCTGTGAATATGTTGTTTGATTGATGCGATGCATGACATTAATATCTTCAGGCATTTCTGAAGCATTACTCGTCTCAACAGCTAGTGATGCAAAAGCTGATGCATAGCGTAACGCGTAAGAAAACTGCTTTCCTTTTGCTAGTGAGGCTGCTAGTGCACCATTAAAAGCATCACCAGCGCCCGCTGTATTTTTTACCACCGCAGGATAAGCTGGTGAGTAAATATATTTATAACCGTCATAAGCTAATGAACCTTTACTACCTAAAGTAATGACAACTTTATTAACACCTTTTTGATAAATAGCATTGGCTGCATTTTTAGCAGATACTAAATCAACAACTTCAATACCTGATAATAAGCTGGCTTCTGTTTCATTAGGTGTTAATATATCTAACATTGGCAATAGCTTATCAATAACTTTATTGTAAGGTGCAGGATTTAAAATAATAGGAATATTATTTTCATTTCCGATTGAAATAATTTCCTTTAATGCTTCAATATTAGTTTCTAATTGCAATAAAATTATATCGGCATCTATAATTTTATCTTTTTGTATTTTTACCTCATCAGAAGAAATATCCATATTAGCCCCTGAATAAATAGAAATAATATTTTCACCACTCTCTTCTGACACAAAGATTGATGCTGTTCCAGTTTGATGATTTTCAGTTTGATATATCGTTGATGTTTTTATTCTTGATGATGATATAAAATTTACTGCATAATCACTAAACTGATCAGTACCGATTTTGGTGATAAAATGCACCTGTGCATCAGCATAACTTGCCGCTAATGCTTGATTACATCCTTTACCTCCTGGTGAGAAGATAAATTTATTCGCCAATAAAGATTCCCCGGTTTCTGGCAGTCTGGGCAAATAACTAATCATATCAACATTAAATGAACCTAATACACATACTTTATTTACTGCCGGCTGCCCCGCTAAATTAATTTTATCAATTTGATCATTACATTCTAAAAATTGTATGATTTCTTTTTTGGCAACTTTGTCTAATGTTTCAAATTCAATAAAGGCCCCACCATGGCATCTTTTAATTATTCCTTTCTCAGCCAATGTATTTAAATCTGATCGTATGGTTTCTTTGGTAACACTAAGCTCTTTTGCTAAAACAGAAACTTTTACTGCACCATGACCTTTGATCAGATTAACAATTTTTTTATGACGCTCTGCTTTCATTTAATGTTACCTCTATGGCAACAACTTTAATTTATTAGTTGTTATGGGATTGTGATTACAATCATATGTTATTTATTAAAAGCAAAAAAAAGCAGAAACACAAAAATAAAAAACAAAAAAAAGCAGAAATAAATAATGATAGTAATAAGATTACTTAATATATAGAAGCCATCTCCCCTCTCATTAAAACACAAATAAAATCAAATAATAAAATAACAAACACTATATTGATTATAAAACAATCTAATATTAATTATTTGCTTTTTAAAACTTAAATAATTAACTTAAAAAACAATAAAAAATAAAAACCTTATTTTATAATAATTTAGAGTTATTAGAATAATCAAAAATAAAAATAATCATCACTATGTTTAAATAATCAACTATTTTAGTGAATCGAGCAAAGCTTAAAATAAATTAATCTTCCATTTTTATAGTTCATAAATTAGTACAATTCTTCTTACCATTAAAATGTATAGCCAATGATAATGTAAATTAATCATGTCAACTTATAATTAGAAATACAGATACAATGATTAAAATAGAAGCAGTTTTTATTGTCTCATTTTGTGAGGTAGATAACATTAATAACAACAGTCATTGAACAAACTAAGTATAAATAACCTATTTTAAGTAGGCAAAGTAAGTAAAAATCTTGCTTTATTTATTGATTTATTTTTTTACTCGTCAATCTTTGGCTTATTTTGTAAATAGCTGAGAATACTAAAGCACTAACAGCAACTCACTGATACAAAATATAACTCCAATAAAAAATAAAAACTTAGATATAAAAACTAAAAATCACAAAATTCAAGAAGATAAAATCAGCAACAATGTGTTCTAAAATATCTAATACCTAAATAGATTGTAAAACAACCTATTTATCAGACATATTCCGACACATTTATTTTCTAGCGATGTTTAAACTTAGTGTCTAAGATTATAAATATAAATTGAGCACCAATAATCTGATAAATACACAACGTAAAGACATAAGGATATACCTATGAAAATAAAATCACTTATTGCTATTTCATTATTAAGTGTTAGTGCTTCTCTTTTTGCCGCTGAAAGCACCAGCACAACACAACAAGTTCAGGGCGTAACTCAAGCACAAAAAGATCTCAATGATTATGAAAAAGTCATGGTAGAAAAAGTTTGGGTTACCACACAAGCCATTGACGAGAAAGGCAATAAAGTTGACGCTAATAATCCACAAGTCAGTAATTATTTTGGCCTAGCAGAATATTATCCTAATGGCACTTTTATTATGTTTACCCCTGAAGGTAAACAAAAAATGCAAGGGGATTGGTCAATGTCTAATGATGGAAAAACGCGTACATTAGTTGCCAAAGATGCACAAGGAAAAACACTATTTACTCGTGATGTAGAAAATATCACCATCAATAATGATGAGTATACCTATCGTATTTACCCAACTGAAGGGGATAATACTGTTTATTTTGATATTATTCATCACGTTAAGAAGTAATCATAATACGTTGTTTCACCTGTTATAAATAATTAAGGGCTATTTTATGGTAAGTAAAATAGCCCTTTTCTTAGTTGTATGATCTTAATATAACTAGCCTTAAATCAAATTTTGAGCTTCCCCATCAACCCAATAAATCACGTTAAGCGCTTCTTCTGGTGTTGGGACTTCCAGTTTGCTCAACATTCTTTCCATCACTTTATCGGGAACCGCTTCCTTTCTTGCGCTGTTTTGTTTTTTCCATTGCAAATAAGGGACTTCAATATATACCAATGTCACTTTAGCTTGATAACGATAAAACAGAGCAATAAGTTGATTACGCATTTGTTTAGTAATATTTGTTGCATTCCAAACAAAAGGCTTATGCTCTCTTAAATATATTCTCGCTTGCTCTTTGGCAAGTTGTGCAATCCATCCATTCGCATCACGATCATCTGGTTTTATATTATGCTGCTGACGTAATGCATCTAAACTTACCACAGGCATATCTGCACAATATTGGCGAATATAACTATCTTTGCCCATTCCCGGTAGCCCACAAAGCACAATAACTTCACTTCCTTGCTCAGGATAAGGTTCATAGTGAGGATCGACATTATTTTCACTATGAAAATAGTGAAATCGAGCGCCATCAGAAATAAATCGTGCGGGTGTTCTCCAACAATTTAATTCTTCACAGTAAAGTGTAAATAACGCTATTTTATCCAATAAAGCGGGCTTATCTTCACAGCTTCGTCCCAGAACATCCGCCTTAGCCAGCAATGCCAATAAATAGCAATCTACTCTTAACGAAGCCGCTAATAAGGCTTTTTTAGGATCGGGTTTATCCATTAACCATAAAGGTAATCCGTGATAGCGTACTAATGCCGCAATCTGTTCTCTATCAATAAAGCTAACCGGCACTTTTTCATATAAAAAACGTCTTGTCGTTAATTCTCCTTTACGAGCATGGCCTGGCGAAATAATTCGCCCATTCTCTTCACGGGTAGTTGAACGTTTTTCTACATCATGTAAAAGTGCTGCAATCCATAGAATTTGTTGCTCTCTTTCTGACAGCTCTTGGTATTCAGGGAGTGATTTTATAGCGTGGATCACCTGCTGTGTATGAATAGCTACATCACCTTCAGCATGGTGGATCGGATCTTGTCTAACACCGGACATATCACTAATTTCATCATAGTACTCACCAAGTTGTTCCCATGACATTTCGCTATGTAATTTTTTATGAAGCATCATGAGACTCCTGTGTTTTTTCCCAAATCAGTGGCGCTCTTTTCCAATTACGTTTCCAATGCACATCTGTTTTAACATGATCTTTTCTCACATATTTAAACACCCGATGTGAAAATTCATCTAATGAAAATGCTTGAGCATCTCGTGTGACAATGCCTTCCATCGCACTTGGTTTCTTGGTTAACACATCTCGTGATTGAAAAGAGCTATGCTTTTGTGCGTGTAAAACAATATTCTTTTCAAACTCTATTTTATTTTCCGATTTTGGTAGCGAGATTTCCGGTACGGTGGGTAAATCAAATAAAGTGGCATAAAATTGCACTTCTTCCCAACTTAGCCATTTATCCTGACAACGTATGGCAAAAACATAGAAATACTCTTCCAAGTGTTGGTATTCAATAGAATGAATGGCATAAAGATTTTCACCAAAAATATCTAAATTACCTAAATCATTTTTGATGGATTGCCAACGCTGGCGTAGTTGTACTGTCCATGCAGATTGTGTCGGAGTCGCATGAGAGCGAGCAAAAACCCCCATTCGATTTAAGCAATTATTTTCACCATCTAATTTTTCAGTATGAATAAGATGCTTTATTTTGCAGATATCTTGCCACCAATTGGCATTAATACGATCATCGCTTGTTGTGCCTGGTGAAAAAGGATAGTGATATGTTCTGTCATATTTTTTTGATTGATTATTCATTGTGTTATACTCATTAAGTAACAGGAACCCTACTAAATTTATATTAAAATTCAGTGAGTATATTTATCTGTATTTGCACTATTTATCTTCAGTGCCTTAATGCGTATTACATAACCACAACCTAATAACTCAAAAATAACAAAAGAAATAATTTTTGACATACTACCTGTATTATCAAGATAGCACTAGAAAAAAATGTTTATATTTATTATTCATTTTCTCTCAATTTTTTTCGTTATTTAACACTCCATGATGATTGTTCATCTATCCTTAATAGGGTGACAACGCTAATAATGTCACTCTATGGGTATTTATACTTAAATAATGATAAATATCTTAATCCTCAGTCGCTGTTTACATAACGATATTGCACATGGGAGGTAGTATGTATCACGATCTTCAAGGAAAAGTTGCTGTAGTAACAGGTTCGTCACGAGGAATTGGTGCAGCAGTAGTGACGAGATTAGCTCAAGAAGGAATGAACGTTGTTATCAATTATCACTCTGATGAAAATGAAGCTCAAGCATTAGCCGATAGCTTAAATAAACATGGTAAAGGTAAAGCAATTATTTTTGGCGGTGACATTAGTGATGAAAAAATTGCTCATAACTTTATTTATAAAGCGATTGACCACTTTGGTCAGCTCGATCTTCTGATCAATAATGCGGGAATTGAGACACAAACCCCTTCCCATGCAGTGAATTTAGAAGATTGGCGTAAAATTATTGATATAAATTTAACCAGTTATTTTCTAACGGCTCGCTCCGCATTGAAATATTTCGTTGAGAATAAGATCAAAGGCAATATTATTAATATGTCTTCTGTTCATGAAGTGATCCCATGGCCGACTTTTGCTAGTTACGCTGCCAGTAAAGGTGGCGTGAGAATGTTAACGCAATCACTAGCTCTTGAATATGCACACTATGGTATTCGTATTAACGCCATTGGCCCAGGTGCTATTAATACCCCAATAAATAAAGAAAAAATGCAAGATGATGCGTTGCGCAAAGAATTAGAAGAGATGATCCCAATGAAATATGCCGCAGAGCCTGAAGCAGTGGCTAATGTTGCTGCTTGGTTAGCATCGGAGCAATCTACTTATATTACTGGACAAACTATTTTCATTGATGGCGGTATGACACTTTATCCTTCATTTCAAGGTGGAAAAGGTTAAAGCCGTTCACTGTCGTCCATACCGTTAAGATAACCTTCTTTCCAAATTTTGCGGTTTATTTATACTTATTCTTTGGGAAGAAGGCTTTTATCCTTAATTTATTCAATCAAAATAACATTTTCGGAATGGATAATATTATCAGGAAAAATAAGTGCTCTTTCAGAAATAAACGGCATATGTAATGTACGTGTGCCCGTTGAAATAGAAACCCCTGCTTTTAGCCATGCATCAGCCACCAGCTCTGTACAATAAACACCTTTATCTTGCTGAATACTGAAGTTTTCCCCTACTCGATTTAAAACAGCTTCTAACGCTTGTTGTCGTGCTTGTTCGCTTCCACGCACTTGGTAAAAGCGTACAGAATTAGGCTTAGCACGACTGATAAAGAAATCCAAACTATCGATAGTAACACCATCTTTACTATCAGCATGTTCACTGGGTGTTGAGTGAACAACCTGTATACCTTGCTCAGTTATCCACAACATTCCTACGTGGCTGAACCCGCTGTTATCAACTTGCTTTATTATGTCGCTAATAACTTCATCACCATCGCGAAAAACCAGATCACCACTTTTTAACTGATGAGGCAAAGCGAGCACAGTCAATGTGCTCGCTAAGTATAAAGTTAATGCAAGAGTAAAGCGTATTATCACTTAACTTCAACTTTCCATTTGCCATCAACTTTGATCATATTTTGGTTTTCTGTTTTTTCTTCACCATTTTTCAACACTGTTTTGAGTGTGACA
Organism: Proteus sp. G2609; assembly: GCF_963896135.1. NCBI lineage: Bacteria > Pseudomonadati > Pseudomonadota > Gammaproteobacteria > Enterobacterales > Morganellaceae > Proteus > Proteus sp. G2609. Next base: position 159,782 of record NZ_CAWQNB010000039.1, read on the forward strand.
ACGGCTTTATTTTTATCTTCGCTGTATTCAACTTTTGCTACTTCAACCTTACCCAAGCCACCTTGCTCTTTAATTTTTTTGCCCGCTTCAGCAACGATCATTTTAAATTTGCCGGTAATTTGCTCTGCCATTGGATCTTTTTCTAAATCACCAAAATACATTAATGACACAGCCTTATCACCATCACCGGAAGCGACAGCTTCAATAAATTCAACCGCGGCTTTTCCTGCTTCGTCTTGTTTATCACCACATGCAGATAATGTCATCATTGCCACCGCAAGAAACATAAATCCCATCATTTTCTTTAACATAAATTCACCATCACCATAAATATTTAATTTAATACAATAAGCATCTTATATAAAAAGGAAAACCATCTCATACAACACACTAATTTATTTATAAACTATGTTTGTGCAATAGAAAAATAACTTTTCTATCGCGGAATTATACGTGACATTAATAGGTTTCGTCATAAATTTTTTTTAATATAGAATAATCCTAGTAAAAAATATTTGAAAAAATCCCCCCAACAATCGAGTAAAATATTTCTATCTATATTTATAAAAAAATATTGAATATATAATGAATCTAAAAGTGAGCAGAAACATTATTGCCATATAAAACTTTTTTATGTTCTATTTTTGTATTTTAATCTCGAAAAAAGAGGATCGGCAACGCATCACGCTGTCGCCATTAACACATTCAATAAAAATAGTTATCTGTTAGCGAAATAGGTAAAATGCCATATCATTGACAAAGCTTATTTTAAAACACACAAATACAGTATGTTGCAAAATCAGTTACGATAGTGATACAAAATTACAATAATGTTTATCTCAATAAAACAAATCTATTTGTTTTTTAATATTTAATCATGATATGACAACACGATTTTCTAAGTAGACCTATAACATTTCGGTGTAAAATACAAATAAAGACTAGAAATTTTGTGACACAATGCGCCTTTTTACACCATTAAGTCAATTTAAGATAAATAGAAACTGCATTTTGGATCATGAATAGGTAATCTAGCCATCTGATTTCAATGACCAAACATGAATAGTTATAAGGGTATGCTATGTTTACTTCACAGCTCATGCTGGTCGGTTATGTTTTATTAGTCAGTCCATGCGGGCATGATTCTTGTGATGCGGTTCCAGTAACAGAAACCATTTATACCAAAGATGAATGTACTATTCGCTTAAACTATCTCAAAAAGAAAAGACCCGATCTCTATATTTTTTGTGGTGAAGTATTACGTGATCCCGAAGTGACCGATGAAAATCCATACCTAACACCGCCAAATAGCGCCGATGATGTCTTTCAATTAAAATAATCACCCTTTTTCGTTGAACACCCCACAAAATACAATTTAATTTGTTTTCTAGTTACGGTATACTCTTTATACTTAAAATATGTAAGGACACGTATTAGGAGTCACTCATGTCTATTGCAAAACGCACCAAAGACAAACGTATTGCGTTAGGTTTAACACAATCTGAGCTTGCTACCTTGGCTGGTACAACGCAACAATCAATTGAACAGCTTGAGAGTGGCAAAACCAAACGCCCTCGTTTTTTACCTGAATTAGCAAAAGCGTTAAATTGTGAATTATCGTGGTTGCTCGAAGGGGATAATAAACAAACACACGCGTCTGAAATTCCTCCCCAAGATGAATGGCATTCAGTCAGTGAATGGGATAACGATACCCCTCTCAATGCTGATGAAGTCGAGATCCGTTATTTTAAAAGTATTGAACTTGCCGCTGGTGATGGCTGCTGTACTAACGAAGATCATAATGGTTATAAATTGAGATTCTCCAAAAGCACACTACGCCGCTATGGCGCTTCACCACAAAATGTGATCTGTTTTTCCGTCTATGGTGATAGTATGTCTCCGGTTATTCCAAATGGTTCAACAGTGACCGTTGATACAGGTAATACGCGGATTGTGGATGGCGGTATTTATGCTATCGAACAAGATTCATTATTTAGAATAAAATTACTCTACCGTCAGCCAGGCGGAAAATTAATTATTCGTAGCTACAATAAAGATGAATTTCCTGATGAATTTGCAGAAATTGATTCCGTTAAAATTATGGGACGCGTTATTCACTGGTCTGTGATGGCTTGGTGATCATCTGCATATTTTTATTTTAGTTTTTACTTTCTTGCACAATTTTTCCATTAGATAATAACAGCGTTTTATCTGCTAATGCTTGCAATTCACGAGGCTCATGAGTGACTATTATCATCGTTATCTGCTGTTTTTTTAATGAGATAATAAGCTCCCACAGCTGATAACGTGTTTCCCAATCCAAACTTGAAAAGGGTTCATCCATTAATAACAGTTTGGGTTGGCTAATGAGTGCTCTTGCTAATGCAACTCGTTGCTGCTCTCCCCCTGATATTTGAGATGGATAACGTGTTGCTAAATGAGCAATTCCCATCTGTTCAAGTAACGCTATCTCTTTTTCTTTACTGCGCTTTTGCTTGGCCGCATATTGTGCCAGCCATAAATTTTGCTTTACAGTGAGAAAAGGGAATAAATAAAGACGCTGATTTAAATAACGACAGGGGCGCTGCCAAACAGGTAATTTATTCATATTTTGGTTAGCTAAAACAATATCCCCTGTATAGCCGGTATAACCCGCAATAGCATTGAGTAACGTTGTTTTGCCGCTACCTGATGAGCCACTGATCCCTAAACAACACCCTTGCTCTAGGTGTAATGAAACCTCGGTTAAAATACCGGTAGTCAACGAGTGAATGGTTAACATGCTAATTTCCTATCACGCTGTAAACGGTGTAAAGCAAACAATAGAGTAATTGCAATTGCTATCAGTACTAAAGCGCAACCTATCGCAAGCGAGAAATCACCACTCGCTATATTTAAATAGATTGCCATTGGTAAGGTTTCTGTTTTTAATCGTGTGGCCCCTGCCAACATTAATGTTGCCCCAAACTCCCCTAATGCTCGAGAAAAAGCCACAATACAACCACTGATTAATACAGACCAACAAAGTGGGATCTCAACCAAAATAAGCGTTTTTGTTGGTGTTAATCCTAAATTCTGTGCGGTTTGAATATAAGCAGGATCAATAGCTTTAAACGCCGCAAGGCTATTACGCATAATGATTGCACTTGCAACATATGTTTGAGCAATAATAATCCCCAAGGGAGAAAAAAGGGCACGAGATAATTGAGGGAAAACCCCTGTTAAAGGCCCTTGATGACCTAACAATAATAATAATCCAATACCTATTACCAAAGGAGGCGTGACTAAGGGTAAATCGAGTAACGCATCAATAAAACGCTGTCCTTTAAATGACGATCTTGCCATCACCCAAGCTGCAGGTACAGCTAAGAGCACGGCTAAACACAATGATGTTAACGCGGTGCTCAGTGACATCAATACGGCAAAATGAAATTCAGCATCAGTAATAACCATGGTGAGTTCGTGATAAGAGAGTTGGCAAATTAATGCAATAAGTGATCCCAATATCAAAAATAATAATAATAAAAGTGGTATTAGTGCCCAACGATACACAGTGAAGCCTTCTCTTAATTTACTGATGACATTTATTGTAAAAATGAAAAAAGCCACCTGTGAGCCGGTGGCAAAAATACAAATAATGTGAGAAAAATCTATGGTTTTGAAATAACAGGTAGAAAACCATAATCAGTAAAAGCCTTTATTCCTTCGGGACGAGAAAAATAATCAGCCAATTGTTGTGCTTGTGTGGGATTTGTTGAAGTTTTTAATACCGCTAATGTCGCAATTTCTTCGGGGCTTCCTTCAGGTATGGGTAATAAAACTAATTTATCTTGATTTTTCATTGCATCAGCGTAACCAATAATGGCAGCATCAACCTCACCATTTAATAAATACATAAGTAACTGTTTAATGGTTGCTGTACGAACAACCACTTTATTTCGTAACTGCTCACCTTGGCCTGACGCTTCGATTAATTGTTCACCGCTTTTACCTAATGCAATTGCTTTTGCATCTCCCATACCTAATTTCAATGAACTATTTGCAAGATCTGTAATAGTTTTGATCTCCCCGATTTTATCTTTTCTGACAGCAATAACAGGAATATGACGCACAATAGGATATTGGCTAACCACCTGATTTTGTTTCGCTAATTTTTCTACATACTCTTGAGAGCCAGGAAAAAACAGATCACCTTGTTGAGTGAGATTAAAGCGTGTAAGAATTTGGCCTGAACCGCCATATTCGATAGTCACTGTATTGCCGGTTTCTTTTTCAAATAGACCAACAACTTGCTCTACAGGCTGTTTTAATCCTGCGCCAGCATAAAGATGAAGCTCTACAGCAAAGCTATTATGGCAAAATAATCCTAGCGCAAAACCTAAACCTACCAAAACTTGGCGTTTCATAACATCCTCAAACACAATATCGTTATATAATTTTTTATATAATGATAGATATGAGAAATTAAGGCAAGATCTTAGTAAGAAAAAAACAGCAAAGTGTTAGCAAGCTATCATTTTACTTTTCATCTCTAATTTATTTATTAAGATATTTTTATCACTCTGTACCTAGAATAAAAATACATAATCACTCATATTTTAATAAGCGATCTAGATGAAAAATAACAGCGATATTAATAACAAATCCTCGTTTAAACGAGGATCTCACTATTAAATACTCAATTCCAATAATGCTAATGCCGTCACTTCATCGATGACAATATCTGTAGCATATCCCCCTTTTATTGCGCCTATGGTTGCAGCAACATTTTCAACGCCTCCAGCAATAAAAATACGCTGTGGGATCTGTCTTAACTGTGCAAGACTAATTCCCATAATTCTAAGGTCGATATCAGAAAGCAGAGGATTACCTTGTGCATCATAGAATCGACCACAAATGACACCAACAGCACCTAAATCGCGATATTGTGCCATCTCATTTGTGGTGAGTACGCCTGTTGTAATCAAAGGATTGTCATCTTGAGTATTACCCACTACAAACAAAGCTTTATTACATTGATTTAAAGCAGAGAAATTACGCCGTATTATGGGTTCTGCTTGTAGTTCCATTGCCAAACGTGCATTTGACACTACAGCCGGCACATGCAAATTAATACTGCAACCTGAAAACTTATTGGCGATCAAAGCGGCAGATTCCGCAGTAGTAAAATCAGGTTGTGGAGCTACAGCCCCAATCATTTGTAACACGGTGACATTTTCTAGTGTTTTAGTGGGGAGATAGTGCCCTAGTTTATGGATTGTTCTTCCCCAAGCTACGCCTAAAATATCATCATTGCTGATTATCTGAGAAAGATACATAGCCCCTGCTTTAGCTAATCTTTCTCGATTCATATTTGATGTTTGTTGCGATTTATTCTTTTCTTCATCAGGTAAAATAAGCACATTATTAAGATTAAATTTTGCTTTTATTCTGATTGAATAATCAATCGTAGAAAATACTGATGAATCCAAGCTTATATTAACGAAACCTTTTTCTCTCGCGAGATGTAAATACTTCACAACAGTCACTCGAGAAACGCTCATAATATTTGCAACTTCACTTTGACTGAGTCCGTCCTGATAGTAAAGCCATGCAGCATAAAGAACGGGATCATTATCAAATAAACTCGCATTTTTTAGCGAATTATTATCCATTTTAAACCCCACTATTTTTTATAAATCTTATTAATAATTAATTTATTTTATATTTACGATATTGCAGAAGGTAATAACAATTTTTATTGAATATGTTCTTATAACACAATTAGATACATTTCATTTAACAACTACTAATATCGGCAAATGGGTGTTTTTCTTTACAAAAAGAAACTCAAAATATGTAAAATCCACTTAATAATGCCGTAATTATCTCATATCGAGAAAGTTTTTTTTGAAAATATGTTTTTATTCGGTTAAAAAGAGAAATCTTAGCGTTAAGTTTTAAAAAGTTTTATTTTGATGATATTAAAGTTAATTACCCTATAACAAATTAACCGTAGACCCATTAATACAGAGGAAAAATATGATTATCGCTTATTCAACAGCCCCTAATGAAACTGTCGCCCATGAAATAGCTCACCATCTTATACAGGCGAAGCTTGCAGCTTGTATTAACGTCCTTCCTAATATCAAATCTATCTATCATTGGAATAATGAAATTGTTGAAGATAATGAGGTACTTATGATGATCAAAAGCGAGAGTTCAAAACAACAGATTTTGATTGATACACTAGTAAAAATGCACCCTTACGATACACCAGAAGTCATTATTGTCCCTATAGAAAATGGGTTTCATGGTTATCTAGAATGGATACATCAAAGCCTAAATTAATGATTATTTCATTGCATTATTATCTTATTTCATCTTATTTGTGATAAAAATGATAGAATTTTGTAAATAAAACAATACTTACAATCTCAATAATGAGACAAATAAACAAAGTAAAATATTAAGATTAATTACTATTTAACTGCTAAATCATTTTTAAAAACTTTTCTTTTTGAGATTATATTTATATTCACAGAAAAAATATAAACAATAAATTATTATTAAATTTTTATAAGTCAAGGAAATGAACAATAATACGCTAATGAGCAAAGGAAAAAATAAAAAAACAACAAACTGGTTTTTATAGGTTATTATCCTAAAGAATAAATTTAACCGATATCTTACCCTAGTTATTTTCTGTTATAATTAACAAGCTTTCTCTATATTACATGTAAAAAAGGAGTGAGTTGTGAAAACAAACAGAGTCGCAAGACGTATTTTAGGTTTACCTTATAATTTAAGTCGGTCTAAAAAGAAAGTGCGTTTTTCCATTATTACGCCTACAGAAAGTGATAATCTTCCCGCAGAGTTAAAAAATGCAACTCGGATCTGTTTAAAACAAGATTTCAGAAAAAATGCGCAAAATAAGCGTATTTATATGAAATTAACCGATGCTTATCCAGATTATCTTCTAGTAAGTTAATTACTTATGCCTAATGTTAGATTATAAATAACTTTTATTTTATTATTTATAACTAATAGTTTATCCCTTACAACCTTGTAAGGGATAATAGTATTCTATTATTGATATAATTCTTTACGAATATTCACTAATACTTGTTTAATTAATTCGGGATTGATTTTTTCTGGTAATTGACTTTGTTGAAAAGCTTGCTCAATTTTTTCTATTAATATTTTGCTTCGCTCAAATAATGTTTCATAACTTAAAGCACCAGATTTAATTTCTAACAATTCATCCCTGTTATCACACCAAACTTTGACTTTTTTTTCAGTGTCAATTCCTAATGCAATATAAAGCAACCTAAAAGTGTGCATCATATTTTTACTATCGTAACTTCGTCCATGTTCAATATTTTGCTGATAGCGGGCTTCATTACGCTCTTCAACCCATTGCCAATAAGCATGATACTGCTTGCAATAGGTACTGTAGCCGTCTTTATTAAAACTAAGATAGGCTTGTAATATGGCTGTTTCAGAGACACTGCTTAGTAAAACATCGGTAGCATTATCTTTTTTTATTACGCCTTGATAATCACTATTTGGATCATAAAAAACTGCATAAAGATTTTGTGCATGATTGATTTTAACCAACCCAATATTTTGCTGCTCCCAACAACGTTTTTTAAGCCAATTATTCAGTAATAGGCTTTTTCCATCTTCAATGATATAACAGAAATCAAGGATTGTTTTTAACTCTTTATCTATAGGATCCATGATCTTCTTATTTAACCCTTGCGCTTTTTTTATTTGCCCTTGAGCATAATGCACAAAAGTCTGTACGCATTCCTTTGATAAAAACCATTCTGGGTTAAATTGCATAAATAATGGATGACGATAAATAACAACATGCTCTGGTGCATTTAATAATTCTAAAATATTAGGATTAGACGCACACAGTAATTCAACAAATCGCCCTAATTCATAATAAACGATATCATTAGTTTTATTACTTACTTGTGGCACATAATCAGAGCAATAAAACATCTCTTTAGGTAGATAAAAAACACCTTTAATATCAGTATCTGAACTGTCTGTTGCCAAATTTTGTGAACGACTACCTGAAATTGTTTCAAATAAAAGGTAAGGCTTTATATTGTCAATGGTCAGTTTCATCAAGTATTTTCCTAAACCAATTATTTAATATTTCACTATCTGGTACGGTGCGTTTCGCTAATTGAGTTGCTGTTTCTTGCCATAAAAAAGTGATCAGTTTTTGCATATTATCGGTTGGTAGCCAAGTAAAGTGTTCATCTTTATCTGCTTTAAAGCTCACTAACTCTCGAATAATTATTTGCTCATCTGTGGTTAATATATTTATTAGCTGATTAAGCTCCATCGGTGGGATATTCCCCGTTTTTACTGTCCAATAAGCAGCTAAAAGTGAACGTAATAGATAGAAATATTTTTTTAATTTTATGGGTTCATCTATCGCTTTACTTGCATGACTCTCTTCAAAATGATGTCTACTAACGGCTTTTGCGATCCCTCTATAATGATGAACAATGATTTGGGGTTGATAATATAATTGTGCCAACTCAAATAATTCTTTTTGGATACCAGCATATTGTTGATAAACAATAGGTGATTGTAACCACTCAAATAAGATAGCATTTGACTTACGTAATAGATGCAATGCTTTCGTAATATCCCAAGCTCCTACATCAAACCAATTATTTTCTATCCACTCAAATGTTTCTTTAGGTTTATCAATTGAAAGATATGCATTGCGAGGCCGTATAAAAATACCACGTACATCATAGTCACTATCCGTTGATGCGAAGCCCCAAGCACGGCTTCCACTTTCAGCAACATAAAGTAGTTTTATTTGATGCATTTGCTCTATTTGTGGCAGTTTTTTTAATATCTGATTATGCATGATGATGTTACTCGGTATTTCCTTACAACTCTTAAATTTAATAATGTTGCCAATTATGATGATGACTAGAGCTAACAATAGCAACATAACTACTTTAGTGTCTTAATTTTATAATTTATTTTTTGATACCGTCTCCTATACCGTCATTTTTTTCGGTTTTTGTCAACCATTAGCAACCATAGAAAACAAAAAAGCCACCAGTAACATACTGATGGCTCTTGGTTTTTTAACCTTTATCAACTATTGCTGATAAACGTTATTTTATTCCCACTCAATTATATTCTAGTAACTTAACTAACTGATAAATATAAATTATATTTAAATTAGATATCACTAACACCGTCATCGATACCGTCATTATGAAATCTGTCTACTTTTTCATCGGTAAGAATTGAGGAGTTTTTCCTTTGCTTTCAGCTCTGAAATACAAAGGTTGAGTGTTCTGGTATTTTCATCTGCACGCTGAGCTTCACGCCCATATCGTTCAAGTGTTTCTCGTAGTTGTCGAGAAAGTTCACTGGCTTTGGCTTTCTCAATTCGGCAGGTATTGGTGTTATCGGTACTTGCAACTTCTGTTTTCGTGGTACCGGTTGAGAGCTGCACCCTGTCAAAGTGATTAAGAACACGATCAAGCAAAGCATCTGTGCGTATCGTATCATGCTGTTGTGCATCATGATATATCTCCAACCTATTCTGCTGTTCATTGTCTGCTTGTTTACGCAGATCAATATTTGTGGCCACATCCTTTTCATCTAATTGATTACCTACAATCTGTTTACTCATTGCTCGGTTATCAAAATAAATACCGCCAGCAACAAAGCCAGCGGTAAAGGAAACAGCCAAAGCAATTAACGCTATGACGGTTTTATTCATTAATCATCACCATTATTAAATTAATGAAAAGGCTCTATCGAAAACATCATCAACATAAGGTTGTTGAGCATTTTCAACAGAAATGATTGCTTTTGCCATTTTGATTGATGTTGATTTATCAAATAGGTTTAAGCATTCGTGACGTTCAAAGCCAGTATCCTTACAAACTCGTTTAATATAATTTTCAGTATGGTTGTTATCAGATGATGGCGCCCATCGTTCTATGATTTCTTCAACAGTATCTATTTTGTCACAACCAACATTAGGCTTACCTTTTTGCTTACTATAAGTTTGAAGCAATTTCATTAATGCCCGAACACCATAATAAACATTGATAAAAGTACAAAATTTATCATCATTTTGTACTGTTGCTAGACCTTGCCATTTAGAAGAACCATGTCGAATGTTACCCGGATTATTATTTCTGATACCTCTAACGCCAGTGTTAACGTAATTGCTTTTAAAAACTGACATATTCACCCCTTTATAAACTTGATGACATTGCCCTTACTGACCAGCAACGTTGTGCAGATCAGGATATTGGCAAAGATGTTGTAGATATCAGCGTGGTAATTAGGATCGAAGTAAGCGCGAATAGGTACGCTTGAAGAGTAAGCAAGAATGAGGAAAGCTAACCATCCACCTTTTTTACAGTGTTGTCTGCCGTCACGTTTAAAATAGAACACACGTAGAAATATGACGGTACAGATGATGGCATTAACAATAGTGAGCAATGTTTCGCATTTCATTGTTGCCCTCCTTGTTTCGGTATATCAGCCCTTCCGTATGCTTTTACGCTTAACTTAACCACAAGCAAAGCGGAAACAAAAGCACCTACGGCATCGATATGTTCGATTTCGTATTGCTCAGGTTTCACACCGAAAAGGCCAGTAACAGAAATAAAGATAGTTGCTGCAGGGCTAAAGAATATAAGACCACAAACGAAGCTTAGAAAGGCTAATACCGATCTACGTTTAAAGCTATATTCAGTAGCAGCAGTAGTAAAGAAGATGGCTCCCAACAGTGAACCCATAACAACTTCTGCTGGAAGCCCTGCGAAGTAACCAAGAAAAGCAGTAGTGCCGATCCCAGCTTTTGTGTAGACATCTTCTTGCATGAGTGTAGTACCAGTGATTAATGAATAGTCATAATACTACACACCCAATAAGATAAACAAAAATGCAAATAAGGTAAAATAAAAACAAAACAATAGAAATACTGAACAATCTTTACTTTAATGATAAAATTCAGACATTCTATTGGTAAAATAAATAATAATTTAATATGCAAAGTAAAAAGTTTAGAGCTGACATTAATGGATTAAGAGCTATTGCAGTTTTATCTGTCATGTTTTTCCATTTTAATCAAGAGTTAGTACCTGGTGGTTTTGCAGGTGTTGATGTATTTTTTGTTATATCTGGTTTTTTAATGACATCAATAATATTTAGAGGATTAGAAAGCAATAATTTTTCTCTCTGGAGTTTTTTAAAAGCAAGAGCTAGACGTATTGTTCCAGCACTAATAACTATCATATTGATTGTATTAGCACTTGGTTATCTATTTTTTGAACCATTAACATACCAGTTAGTCGGTAAGCATGGGTTTTCTAGTTTACTTTTCATATCTAATATAACTTATGCTAATGAAGCTGGATATTTTGATGCAGACTCTTTTAGCAAGCTATTTTTACATACATGGTCATTATCAGTAGAATGGCAATTCTATATAGTATATCCAATAATATTGCTTATCTTATCAAAGCTATTATCAATAAGTACTCTGAAAAAAATTGTTGTGATTTCTGCTATTATAAGCTTTATTTTTTGTATTTATTTATCCTCAGTAAATAAAACTCTTTCCTACTTCATGATATACACTAGAGGGTGGGAAATGCTTTTGGGTGGTATTGCATTTCTATTCCCATTATCGACAACAGATAATAAAAAAAGAATAATTGAGATAGTGGGGTTAATTTTAATTATTACATCATTCTTTATTTTTTCAAACTCTGACAACTGGCCTAGTTATAATGCATTGCTACCTGTTTTTGGTGCATATCTTTGTATTATTTCTAATAACGAAAAAACTCTTTTATCTAATTATGCATTTCAAAAAATAGGCCTTTGGTCTTATTCTATTTATCTTATCCATTGGCCTTTTATTGTATTCTTTAAAAAAATAAATATAGAGACCTCTATTTTTACTTATTTTATATCTACCATATTACTTGCATTTATAACTTATAGTGTTATAGAGAAAAGAAGAAATTATAAATATGGATTATTATTATGTTGGTTGCTATCAGTTTCTTTATCCTACTATATATCTATTGATGGAATTGGAAACAGAGTTGATGAAAAATACAGATTAACTAAAGAAGAGTTCCATAAAAAATATTATGGTGGAACAAAGATAACACAAGGAAGCATCATACAATATTTTGATATGAAAGATACTGATAAACCTGATTTTATAATTAGTGGTGATAGTTTCATGAGACAGTACATGAATTCTATAAGGCATCAAAAATTAAAATCAATAGGTATTTTTAAAGATGGATGTTTTATTACACCTAATTTAATCTCACTTAAGGATGAGTTCAATGATCAGCGTTGTATTATGCGATATAATAATTTCATTTTAGCAATGAAAACTCACCCTAAAACAGATGTTATAATATCTCAAGCTTGGGATTCATATAAGATATATAGTAGAAGTACACAAAAAGAAATAAAATCAAATGTAGAAGAAAGAATTATTAATGATATTAATGAAATTATTAAAATTGGTGGAGTTGATAGAAATTATTTTATTATAGGCAGACCACAAAGAAGTAATATATCAACATTTGAATGTTTAGCAAGACACAATTTACCAATTTGGAAATTAGCAAAATCCTGTGATAAATACATGGATCAGAAAGTCTTAAACATTAACATGAAATTAAATGAATTTGCAAATAATAAGAACAATGTTATATTTATTGATCCGAATGAGATTCTTTGTAAGAATGGAAAATGCTTGCTATTAAATGATGATAACGAACCTATCTATTCTGATAATAGTCACATGTCTTTATTTGGCTCTGATATTGTCATTGATTATTTTTTTAAAAAATTATAATAAATAAGGAACCAATATTTTATTGGTTCCTTATTATCACTACTTTATAGCTAAAATAAGTTAATATTTCCTTTACTAATAGCAGAACTACCATCAAGAATTCTAATAGCATTTGAATCAGAGCTAATACAACCAACTGCATACCCTGTAGCTCCAGAATTAAAAATACAAATAGCGTTATTAACATTACTTGTTTCATTTAACATGATACAATTATTTAAAAACGTTTTAGACCCACTCATAGCATTAACCCCAGTTGCACCTACTCTACCAAAACCAAAATCAGTGCCAGAACAATGTAATTCACCTGAGTTTTCAATAATGCTTCCTGAATTGATTACAGAAAATTTCACATTTCCAAGCGTCATAGCCCCTGAATTAGTTAATCTAACATATAAATCTTTAGTGATACTTTTTGTTTTCATAATACCTGTAATAATCTCTACTAAACTTCCTTTATCAGTACAAAGTATATTTAAATTTCCACCATCCACATTAACTAAACCAACACTAAATGTACTAGAACCAGAAACATATACTTGTTCAGATTCAATGCCAGAAGAATGATTCCACGTTTTCGTTTTAAAGGTGCTACCAGCACTACACTGAATTAAACGACCACCACCAGAGTTAAATATATTAACAAAAACAGAACTTCCATTAAGACATCGCAAGGTATTAGAAACTGCTTTTTTTAAGTTACAATTTAAAGTACCGATATTAATATTTTTAACTCTATCAAAATAAAATCCATCATAAGCTTTTAAATCACCAGAATAGTCATCTAATACACTTTGATATATTTCACTTATGTAAATATTTTTTAACAATCCAATATTAGAGTTTTCAGTCGCCTTTACACTTAATGCCCCTCTTCTACCATTGATTGAAATTAAGCTTCCAATACTAATATTATCCATTATTCTTGTTCCATCATTACTAAATATATTAAATGTATATCCATTACAATTAATACCAGTCACTCTATTAATAGTAAGCCCTTTCAATGGAACAAAGTTATTTACCTCAATATCAAACGCACCTTCTGGAGGAGCTCCTTTTATATTTTTACATATCTGCTCACCAATAAAATGAATATCTCGCCCCCCAGTTACACTAAATCCTTGTCTACGACAATTATTAAATACTCCATTAATAATTTTAATATTCTTTGTAGCATATTCAGACTCTACTAGATCTGACTCAATCGGTGAAGTAATACATATTCCATCCCCAAACATTTGGCTAATATCAGGATCAACAATAGTTATATTTTTACATGATGTAATATATAACCCATGCCCCCACTCACCATCATTACCTATATGTTCAATTCTATCACCTATTAATTTAGGCCTAATGACCATGGAGTTATTCGCTCCAACAAAATTAATTACTTCATATTTTTCTTTATTTGTTGGCTTTAATTTTAAACAACCTCCATTTAGCCATTCTATATATGAATTAGGTTTTAGTTTAATTGCTGATGAATCATTATCAACATTAACAATATATTCATCATCAATATATACAGGGTGACCTTTTTCAAGCATTAAATTAATAGCCTCAGTGGCATCATCTCCTCTAAACACACCTAAAGAATGTAATGAATAATTAACTAAAACTGCTTTTAAGTTATTTTTTAAAAAATGATCTGCTATACTATTTGTATTATTATCTTCTTCAATAATATATTTAGAACCACCACCATCATTAATATCATAATATCCTAATGTTTCAATTACATCTCCTTTTTTTCCATTAAAGTTATCTATCATATCCTTTACATTAGAATACCTTTTAACGATTATCCCTATATCATTTCTTAAAGAAGAATCACCAATACTAACCCAAGCACGATTACCTACTCCGCCTGAATTTTCAGGAGTTGACTTCATAGAAACTATTTTGGGTAATTCACCATCCCAACGATAATATTCTCCATTACTTTCCCAATGTAACGCCTGATACCGTGTGGTTATCTCCGCGCCTTTCTCAAAAGAATCAACAAGTACATAACCAAGCGAACCAGTTTCAGCAGGATCAAGTAATTGAGGATAACCTTCATTATCAAAACCGAGCTGTTTATTTCTGCGTTGTTCAGCGGATGGTAATGCAGGTATAGGCTTATCCTTTACCCTTAATGTCTTACTATCAATATCCTTAATACTGTTATCAACGTAGTCTTTATTAGCACTATCACTGCCGAGCTTAGGAGGCGCTAAATTAGCAATACGATTGTCCTTGGCATCATAGTAATTCGATAGATAGGTAGGCTTACGTAAGCTTAAAGAGAAAGTACCCAATGCTTTTTGAATTAACATCGTTAGATAATCAAAGGCATCTTCATGTACTTCTGCAAAAAATTTACCCTGATTACGTAAGTCAGTTTCTTGTACAACAGGTAAATCGCGTTCTAATAATATCTTCCATCCTTGGGCTAAAGGTTTATTTAAAACCACCTTACCGCCATGATAGGAACCTGCACCAACAATAGTGTAATCAGTACCATTCTTTAATGTTTTTTCATTGCCGTCACTGTCAGCAACCACAACAATCAAATGCTTGCCTTCAAAGATACGGAAACGAAAATCAAAATCCGTTGTTACGCCATTACCTATATACTCTTCATGGCTTAGCTCAGTAGATACCGTCATTGCTCATCTCCTCTGGTGTTAATGAGGATATGATACTTTTAACTACAAAATATATCCATATTTGCAATAATGGTTATCAAATAGAAAATTAAATTAACCATTTAGATGAACATTTTAATGCATTTACATTATTATAGTTTACGTAATTATTTTCATTAGTGAGGACTTTAGCCATGGAAAAGAAGTATAAATACCCTGCACCAGCTAACTATCCAGATGTAGTGAACACCGATAAAGGGATTGAAAAGTTAATTACAAAATCAAACCTTGAAGCACTTTTAACAAAGATGGAAAGCGATGGTCATGATGTATCAGCTCCACTTGTAGAACTGATAGCAATGAGAAACTTTATAGTTCAAAAAATGAGAGGCAATAAAAATATAATACCGTTAGTGGAATGTATTTTAGCTGAATTGAAAAAATGAGAACAAAGCACCGCTAAGCGGTGCTATTTATATATTTCGTTAATAAAATCACTTTTTGATTCTTTATATTTCTTACCAAAAAGACTTTTACAAGCATCGTCCATTATTAACTCTGCTTTTTTAAGCTTATCTTTGCAGTGAAAAAAGTATAAACAGAAACCTATTGTCGCAAAAACAAATAATATGGTTTCGCCACGTAGGAAGATAAAGCTCATAGACATACCAAAAACACAGGCAATAAGAATATATTTTGCTGTATTGTAGCTAAGCATTGCATCATCATAATCTTTTTGTATTTTTAATAAATTATCTTTATTCCACATGGCGTTTTCTCTACTTCATCTGCTCTTCCACTTGATTCAATAATGGTGACAAATAAAACAAGTTTTGGAAAGGTAATAGTTTGCGCACAGATCGCACTTCTCTATCATCAAACTCACCATTTAATACACCTGATGTAATGTTTTTAATATCACCACCGAGGTCAAATGTAGGACCTAATAAGGCACCAATTCCATTACGGCTTTGATAACGTGATGCTGGTGGTCCACCAAACATAGCACTCATACCATAAGTACCACCGCTAAGGTTTTCCAATACGTTATTAGGCTCACCTAGCCAGCCCATCATCCCTGACCAGTCTAACCCTTCTTTTACTAAGTTAGCCGGTTCGGTATTAATATCTCGTCCTGCCATTTTAGCCTTGAGGACATAGACTAGGGATCCAAGTGCTACCTGAAGCAATGCTCCATAGTAAAATGATGCATCACCTGATTGTATGCCTGAAACCAACGCTCTATTGTGAGTAGCAAAGAAGAAGGTTTTAAACTGCATCACAATCTTACCTAGTTCA
Source organism: Proteus sp. G2609 (assembly GCF_963896135.1). NCBI lineage: Bacteria > Pseudomonadati > Pseudomonadota > Gammaproteobacteria > Enterobacterales > Morganellaceae > Proteus > Proteus sp. G2609. The sequence continues at coordinate 176,597 of NZ_CAWQNB010000039.1, forward strand.
CTACTCATCATTAATGGTGTATCACCAATACCCGGAGTGATTACCGTAGTTCTGACATCTTTTAATACCGCAGCTTGGAAAGTTTCACGCACAACAAGATCATCCCACAAATGGCTATGCCCTGTTAACATGCCGTCTAAGTCTTCCCCGTGTCGTTTAAACTGATCTGCTATACGCTTTAGCATTGATTCATCAATACCTATATGAGCCAGTTTCTTTATTTCTCGTTTACTTAACGAACCACCAGCATCTAAAGTGTTTGCTGCTTTCAGTACCTTAGATTGAGTAATAAGCCCAGACCACATTTTCATCGTGTCTGTATATTGGTTCATTAATGTGAAGTTACCAAATTTCTGTGATGACCACTGTAAACCACGCTCTAAATAGCTACGTCTGCTATAGGGATCGCTAAGGTCAGCAATCACTTTAGAACGACTGGATAATGCATATTCAAGGCCAATACCCATTTCACGCAAATCGGCCTTAGCAATGCGCATAGCACTGATATCAGTTAGCATCTTACCCAATGGTTTTAACGCACTACGTAAACCGTGTTGCATAATCGGACGAGCCATATCAGGTAACGATGATATTGTCATACCCCCCAATAAACGTAAAAAGTTAACGTGACGAGCAACACGGCCAGCTCGCACAAATAGACTTGCTGGATCTTTAGGTGCTCCATAAGTACCTAATAAACGGTCACGCATCGCGCGAATATCACGTAAATCCGCCTCTCTTCGTGCTTCTAATCGACTGCGTTCTTTAGGCGTGGTTGCATCAGCAATAAGTTGGTTGTATTCCTCTGTAATCGCTTTGATTTGATTATCCATATCAACACGGCCAAATTTAGCCGTAAGTTCAATTTCAGGCGCAACTTGGCGAATATAGTTTTCCATCACATAGTTAACATCTGATTCGAGATAGTCTTTAATTCGTTCATCAGGAATGTTTAGGGTTCTATCTTTTGTAAAACCAGCACGTTTAACTAACCCATCAGGGATCAGTTCACTGGGTACAATGCCAGACGGAGCACCAATAATTTTATTAACGATATCATCTGCAGCCGCATCTAACTCTTCACGCTCTAAAGGTGTCATGCGATTTAATGCGGACTGTCTAATTCTGTCATGGCGAGTTAATGAATTTGCTGTTCGTGTTAAACGACGATGTTCATTTCTAAACTTGCGAGGGTTATCAAGAATATCAACGCTACGTTGTAATGCAGGTAATTTATTCTCAGCATCATTAATACGCTGTAATTTTCTTTGTAATGTTGCTTGTCTTCTTGTTTGCGTTTTATTTAGCTTAGCAAGGTTAGATAGTGAATTTAACTCAACTTCTACCGCATTCTTTTCATTAATGATTTTTTGATATTTATTAATATCATCCATCAACAAAGATTTTTTACCTGACCAATTCTCAGCTTCTTTAATTTCAAGCCCTAAACGTTCGGCTTGTGGTGAAGCGTTACGTGCTTTATCAATACCGATTTCAGCACGATCAAGGCTACCTTTGGCTTTATTTATTGATGTTTGATTAATCTCTTCTAACCAGTCAGCAATGATTTTCTTAAACTCAGTACGATCATTTAAAATTTTGTCGAATTTATAAATACGAGGGAAATAACTTTGTGCCGTTGTCACCTTTACACCTTCACGTAAGATCCCTAATTCAACCATTCTATCTTTGGTTGCTTCGACAATAGGTCTAATAGAACGTGCCGCTTCTGCCACTTGTGGTATTGCATGAGTATCACCATTGCGCATAGCATCACCAACAGCCTCACTAAATTGGTAATAGCTCATATCACGGCCACCAGATTGACGATACTGTTTAAAGTGATCTTTCGTTGATTCTACTTGTTTATAAACGAGAGTTTCATAACCTCTCACTTTTGTTTCAACAGCGGTAAATGTCGCAATACCTTCTTCATTTTTAGCAAAGGTAAAGTTATTTTCTGTGAGTTGTTGGTTAATTTGGCGCGCTGTTTTAGAGGGGGATTGAGCAACACGGCCAACAGGGCTAACATTCATCGTACGATTAATAAATGATGGCCCTTTTAAGGTTTCTTGTTCTAATGTGGTGTTAGGTACTTCCATTGCACCAACACTAGAATTATCAGGAATATTATTTGGAATATTTTGTTGCCCTGATTGTTGTTCTCCAATTAAATCATTTCTTACTTTTGTTACCAATTCACCACGGTTTTTTACTAACTGTGCGGCTGAACCTAGGGTTCCACCGATCATGGCGTCAAGTGTAATGTTAATTGCACTTTCAGTTAATGTTCGTGTTTCTTGGGTACTATGCAATGCCATTTCAGAAGCTACACCACCAGCGACATTTGCCAATGCAAACTTACCTGCGGTTGTGGCCACACTGCCACCTTTTACAATGGCTCCCCCTGGTATCATCATTGCAGCAACATTAATTGGATCAATAACCCCCATAGCAATACTACTCACAACACCAGCACCGCCAGCATCTGCTAACATTTGCTTATCGTTACGCTCACGATCAATACGTTGTTTTATTGCAGCTGTTTCTTGAGGAGAGTTTGAATGAATAAAGGCATCGGCATAGTCTTCATAACCTGAAAGCGTTAATTCATCTTCAAATGGGTTATAGCCTTCTACATCTTCAAATTGATTAAAAGGTGCAGTAGCAATCAAGCTACCCACTGAGTTATCGATACGAAACGCCGCATCACGTAATTCTTTAGTTTGCCGTCTATCATCAAGCGGATTAATAGGGTCATACCAAGACGGTGAAACATTATCACCGTAAGTAGGTTCTGTTTGCTGAACAGCATTAATATCCGCAGATAAAATATTATCAGGTTGTTGTTCGTAAATAGGCATCAGTCTTTATCCCAAGAAAAATAATTATTGAATTTATTTACTCGCTCATTGTGAGCTTCTTTATATTGCTCACGGATACTTTGACGACGTTCATCAAATTCTGAGCGCGATTTATCCAATGCTTCTTCTCGTTCCCTTTTATCCTGAGCTTCCTTAACACTGCGCTGGCGTTTTTCCATTACCTCTTTATACATTGGTGATGATGACTGTTCTGGTTTAAAACGAATAGGTAAGCCGTTATCTCCCGTGTATGGACGATAAATAGGGATATCATCACTACCGGTTTGTTTTATCATTATGCCGTAGCTGTAATCTCTTGGTGTCACTGCATCAGAGACAATAACGATTTCAGTGCCAGAAGAAGCACCACCAAATGACTTAGACATTAATTGCTTTTTCTCTTCTTCCCATTGACCCGAGATCCAGTTGCCAGCACCTGATTCATTAATACCGTACACGGCTTCTGGTGCATAACGCATAACTTCTTCACTGCCATTGATATTAGATACTGCCCACGTCCTTTTAATTTGAGCGTTAGTCATTTTCTTGGCGAGTTCTGCGTCACCGCCTGTTTCAGCAAAGTTAGCGTCATACAGTGTTTGATAGTCACGTAAGTAAGCGCCATTTTGAGTACCAGGCTTACTGACGTTTGGTGAAGAAAATGGTTTATACCAAGGGTAAAAATCATTGATATTAGATTGCGCTGCTTTATCTCTATCCTTGATATATCCTTTATCCCTGATTTGAGAAGCGATCATTTGCTTAGTGCGTTCATCTTGTTCAAATGTCGTCTTAAATGCAGTTTCTACCGCTTTCTCATCAGGCATACCCGCACGACTTAAACTATATACTTTTGAGTAATACGCCATTGTGCTTGATGGAATATCAGTTGCTGATGCCGGATTGTTATCAAATATCTGCCCATACATTTTCGCGATAGGAAGAACAACTTCAGGATCTTTAGATGTTGCCCCCATATTCAATACAGACTTAACTTGTGATGGGATAATCCCTGTCCTTGCTGTAAGTTCGGCAACGGCATTTAAGCTATTATCATCACGTAAATTAAAGCTCTGCTGAATATGTTGTTCAAAGTAATCATCTGCTGCCTGCTGATTATTCTTATCATTAGGATCAAGTGGAAAATTATTTTGAATGGAAAGCTGTAATCGGTTAGCTGCAAACTGTTTATCTTGTTCCTTGATATTACCTTCAACGAACTTACCAAATTTCTCCCAACGTTGAATTTTGCTTTCGTAGTTTGCTTCACCCGTTTGAGGTCTAATTTGTGATAACAAAGCTTGCTGTGCTTGTGGAGACATCTCTTTAGCTGCTGACATAAAACCAGCATAACGCTTAGCTTCTTGCATATCAGCAGACATAGCCGAACCTTTGTCATAGCCAAACGCAGAGATTAATTCATCATGAGTAGGCGCATTAGGTGCTTCAAGCCCTCTTTCCCATGCTGCGTAAGAGTCCGCTACACGAGTACCGAGTTGTTGCTGTAACTCACCTTGTTTTTGCTTGCGTAGCTGTTCTGCTTGTCGTAAATATTTTGCTTGGTCAGCTTCATCTAAGGCATCGAAAGCAGCAGATCCGGTTAATAGTTTTGGTGCTTCTGATGTCGCTTGTAACTCAACAAAACCAAGTGCTGACTGTATGCCTGTTGCTATCTGCTCATCAGTGTAATTAACACGGTTACGCCCATTCTCTTTATACATTATCGCTGTCGATAAATGCGTTAAGGTATCTAAATTCGTTAAATCTAATGGTTGATTAGGTGCAACACCAAGGTAATCAGATACATACTCAATGTATGCTTGAGTATCATTATTATCTTCTGGTGGCGCCCAACGATTAATGATCTGCTCTGGTGTAACAAAACCCTGTCGAGCATAAGAAAGTAGATTTTTACCTAATGCTCTAATACCGTGCTCAGGTGTGGCAAACTTAGCAAATGCACCATCATCACCGGTTTGCCCTACCCATTTATTGCTAGATATACGAATATTACCAGGGTTGTTGTTTCTAACACCTCTTGTATCACCGTTACTAGGTGTATACATATTCTCTTGCTGTTTATGCAGATTATCAGCGTAAGCAGTAGCATCTTCAGGGTTATCAAAAATCCCTAAGTGCTTACCTGTTTGCTCGTATAACGCAATAGCTTCATCATCAGATAACAGCTTGCCATCGTCACTTACGGTAGGTATTAGCACTTCACCATCATCGGTACCAATAGAAATCGTTCTTACTGTACTAATTGAGCCGTCTTCGTTTTTAACTGTTGGCCTATTGAGTAAATTAATATTACCCTGTTGGGTCATTCCTTTAACTTTACCAACAGTACCACCATAGAACGCATTATTTCTGGTAGCACCACCAAGGCTTGAAGGTTCTCCATTTCGTTCTAAGAACCCCATATAATCAGCACCGAGTTGGTTTTCAATCGCTTTACGAGCAGTTGCCACTTTGAATTCTTGTTTCTTGGCGAGGATCTGCTCTTCACCCCAACCGTGTGATAATCCAAACTCTTCTATTTGCTGAAACACTTGTTTATGTGCAGAGATATAAGCCTGATTATCACCGTACATTGATGCGGCAGACTCTGCATTTAATGTTAGCGTTGATTGAAACTGATCTTGTTCATAAGCTTTGATTTGCCCCATCTCATGACGATTCGCTTGTGATGCAAACTGAACACCCATTTCTTGCGCTTGTTGCATAAAGCTTTGTCGAACAATATCGTCAGGTAATGTTGATGATATTTCACCAGCATAATCACGAAATGACTGCTCATACTCAGACGCTTTACCAATCGCATTCTTACCTTGCTGTGAAAGTAATCCATTTTGCGGATCGGTCATCAGTTCATTGGCTTTTTGTCGTAGCTGTAATGCGGCATCTTGCGCCAGTGCGACATTGGCCCTTTGTTTTGCTTCTGCAAACAAACCAACATATTGCTCACCAACACGACCAATGCCAGCGCCAAAAGCATCAGGTGATGATTGAACAGAAAACCCATTATTCGGTAACTGTTCAGGCATAACCGTTCTATTATCGTATGTAGGAACCTTTGGCATAATTAAAATCCTTTTGGTGCTTTAGCGAATGTTTTGCCGGCTTTCGCAGCACCTGAGCCACCACCACCGAACGGACTCCATGTACCACCAGCCAACTGATACGCGCCATAAGCTTGAATAGGGGCTGTTAATAACGTTGTCATTGCACCCATATTGCCTGAGCGTCTTGCCATTTTTGCATTAAGGCGATCATTCTCAGCTTGCATACGATAGCCATACGCTTCACGAGAAGCGTTATTAACCATAGTTAACGCATCAAGCTCACCCATTGCAGCAGTATCACCTAAAATATCTAAAGCCCCAGCAGTGCTTAAATCAATACCACTGGCTGACATTGTTGCTGCCTGTGTACCTGCTAATTGGCGAGTGCGTCTACGCTGTTCTTGTGCCTGAGCATTGCCTTTATTAATTGCATCAAGTGCAGCATCTTCATTAATTTTGGCGTTTTGATTAGCCACTGATGCTTGAAATTTACCATCGGTATATTGTCCGTATGCTTGCAATGCAGAAGTACCAATTACTGCTGCCGCTAATGTTGTTGGTTCACACATTATTTAGCCCTCAATGTAAAACGATGGAAAGGTAACTGAAGTAAACCTGTTGGCTTTGCTTCTTCAATCTGAAACCCCAACCAATGGAGCCACGCCTTAGCAATATGATTACGTTCATCGACATAATTCATCAGTGTTGGGTATTGCCCTAACATCTGTTTTAAGATGGGTTTACAGCGTCGTAGAAAGGTTTTCTGGTGTTGCTCTAATAAATCAGTCCCCACTAGCCAAGGGATACCTAAACCAGTAAGTAATGAGCCAGAAGCAACACCAAAAATAGTCACCACCTCATCATTAATAATGCCGACATAGGCTTTAGTAGAAACAGATAAGCCATGTCGTAATACCTGCTCAGGTGTTTGCATTGACATAGCGTAGAACTCATCAACATCAGCTTGTCTTACATGTGGTAATAAACGAACAATATGTTCATGAGTAGCAGGAATAATTTGTACATGATGTTTTTTCATATCAGAAACCACCAGCATCAATACGCGGAATAACAGAGAGCACCGCTAACGGTAACGGATCAACCTGTCTAATAAAGACACGTCCGTTTTTGCTCCAATCTGCATCTAAATTAATTTCAACAATGCCTGTGGCATCATCAACAGGATTGTCGTAAAACTCGAATTGACGTTGAGGATACTCATATAGCCGTTCTTTTTCAGTACCAGCCCAAATACCCCGACTACTATTTACAATTAAGCTGGCAACCTTAATAAGCTTCTTCTTATCAAGTAATGTTTCTTGCCCATTGATATGGATATCAAGCGTTTCTAATTCGCTGGTAATAGGTAATCCGATATGTACTACGGCTGATGGCGTATCAATTTCCACTGCACCATTGGTGACAATGGCCTGCGGTGAAACATTAGCATCGGAAAGAATATTAACTGTCTTACCTTCAAGATGATTTAAGCCAGCAAAGCGATAGCGGGCTATGCTCCATTCAGTAGTGGGCGTATTTTGTAATACTGGTGGAATGTTGCGATTAGCAGAAATAACCACTTGATTTGCAGATACATATTGAACAATCTTACAGCGAAGCTCTTTATGTTCATTATCTTCAAAATAAGGAATATTGACGGCACTACCAATATCAGAAGCACTAAAAACTGGATCGCCTGAAACCACTAATTGATAGTTTTCTTGATAGTTCCACTCACCCGATCCACCCGTGATGGTTACTGTTTTTACATCATCGGTGTTTCTACCGTCATAACTTAAGCCAGAATCCACAAAGAAAGCATCTTCTGTGCGAGTAAATAAACGGCTAGCCAAGCGCTCTACATACCGAACCTGTTTACCGTTTACTGTGCGCTGAACAATAAAATAGGCTGAATCTTCATTGCCTTCACTGATAGAACACGTTGACTCAAATTTCCCTTCTGTCGATTGTGGCGCCCATGCAAAAACTTGCTGTTCTCTTAAATAGGTTAAAGCCAACATTAACCCATCGTCACGTATGCACCATGCAATAGAATATGGAACCGTAGTAAATGACCAATCAACAATGCGGTGACGTTGAAATAGGTGATTTGCCAACATAGTTAAGTCAGTGCCTTGATACCCATCAACATCAAAGGAATACGATAAATCACGCACAGCACTGCCTTTCTCTTGTATATAAAGCGCAATATTCGCAACAGAGATTGGCGGTAAATCACTTGAGCCGTTAGCCCCTTGTGATGACATTGAAAAACTGGAAGGTGTAAGTACTTTATTCTGATCGCCTGTGATTTGATATTCACCACCAGAGGTCAATGCCACCAGCGAACCGACATCGATCAAATGGCGAATTTCATTTACTTGACGGCCTGCATACGTGTAGATAATGCGATCATCATCTTGGATAGGGTTGTTGCGTCCAAAGTCTTTATAGTCACCGCTACGACTGGCCCATATCGTTTGTGGATAGGCACGAGAGCCGGCAAAGAATAAACGTTGTTGGTAATAAACAACGGTGCTTGGATAACCATCAACATCATTCCACACTGCACGCGCCCATTTATGGCTTGCATTATCTTCACCAACGGCATTGGATGGAATATAAGAGAGCACCTTTCCTGTGGCTGTTTTGCCATCTTCACTAACAGTTTCAATTTTTACGATACCAAAACCACTATGCAAATATTCCCACTGGATCCCTGTATCACCACCCCAACCATCCCAACTCATTCCTTCCGTGTGAGAAGGTCTTAGTGTTCCTGTTTTACCGCCACTATTGGCACGATAGTAGTTACTGTCAGCACGGCGTTGATCATTAAGGTTGGTTGTTTTATCTGTTTCCCATACAGGAACCGCATCAATATCACGTTGCTCTAAATAGAACTGTTTACCTATTTGCTCGCTACCAAAAATATCATGCGTAGACGTTAACGTAATTTGCCCTGTGCTTGCACTGGCATAGACTTTCATTGCCTTATCGGTATTGATATCTTCAAAGGGGCCGTTCTTGGTTTCAACGGAGACTAACTTCCAATCATCATGATCGTAACGCTGTAACTCCATTGGTGGATAATCAGTATGAACAATCGTCATAACATCGGCTGATTGCGTATACTTCAAATCAAATAAATCAGCTTCTTTATAAGGTGTCGCTAATTCAAACACTTCGCCTTTATGTTCACCATCAGCATAGAGAACCTGCCCACCATCTTTAAACACGCGAATATAACGATCACCAAACTCTAACGCATAGGTTTGTACGGTGCTGAATTGGAAAGGAATAAGGCGAGACTTCTTATTTTGATACTTTGTTTCAGCAATAAATCGTGTGCCTGGTCTATTCTCAACGCCACCATATTGACGAACAATAAAGTTATGGCACTTGCGCAGTGCAGTTGAATACTTCGCAAGATCAACACGACCATATAGGCTTGGTGCAATTTCACCGCCTGAAAAACTAGGTTGAATAAGACTAAATGACATTATGACAACCTCGCTTGTGTGAATTCATCCATATAATCAGTTGGCTCTGCTGACTCACTTAATGAATGTGCGGCCGCGCTTTTAATAACACCTTGATAAATTTGTAGTGCTTCACCACCAATACCCGCATTTGATGCCAATGGACGAGCCAATTCAGCCGCTAAACGCCATGCAAGCGCATCTTTAAATAACGCATCAAACATATTTACGTCAGTAATACGTGCAACATATTCAAGCCATGCACTAGGGTGATCAGTAAAAATTAATCGACCAGTACCGTTTTCATCTGAACCAACATGAAAATGGATTGCTGTATCTGGTCTACGGTACTTTTGATGAGGTTCGACAATACCAATGGCTTTTAGACAATCATTAGGATAGCGATAGGCATACGCCCAATTAGGCGGGGGATTATTTGTATTGGCTAATGCCACCTTTTTAGTCGCAAAGTTCCAAGGAAAATCGGCCAGCACACTATCACGGCATTGCGCATAATGAAGGTTGCATTGAACGGCTTCTTTGCTGGCTTCGGTCATGCTATTAATTGAACGACTATTACCAATGCGACTTAATGCAATATTGCAAATTTCAATTTCTGAGGCCATTACTCACCCCCATCAAAAAGAACATCTGCCGTTGATTTTGTGTCGCCTGCACCTAGAGCCAGATCGGTTATTTGTAACTCTACATATACTGACTTCTTACCTTCACGTTCATTAATGGATTTAGACAGTATTTTGGCAACAGCAGACAGCTCAATACTTTCACCAACATCAGGAATAGAAACACCTAATTTTTCTATTGTGTCGTTTTCAAGTGAAATACGTAGCCCGTATGGATATTCTTCACGAGTTTCTTTTTCACCTTTGGCATTTTCATACGTTTCTGTGCTGGTTTTTAGATTGATTAGTTTCATTGGATATCTCTCGGCTCAGGTAGAAAATAAAAAAGGGGCTTTCGCCCCCTTTATCATCGGGGGTTAAACCCCAAGTTCTTTCCGCTTTCCATCTATTGCGGTGCGCATTTTATCTGCGCCCATATTGTGATGAGGTGCTTTACCAAATAGCTGGGTATATTGCTCACGAAGCGCATCAAGGCTTGAATCAATTGCCACACCTGAACCGCTTACAGCAATATTACTTATGCCTTCACCAGTATTATCACCAGTCCCATCAGCCACACTATGAGTATTAAGTCGAGCATCAGCGCCACCAATTAACGCTAAGTTATCGCCAGCTATACCGTCGTACTCAACCTCTTCACCGATTTCAAGTAGACGCCCAGCGATAAATGATTTTTTTAAAACCTTATATCGTGACATGTCACACCTTATTGAGTTACAGCATCGTAAATAGGATGAGCATCAACAGTTAGGTTAATGCCCGCGGTGAACTTACCCGCCGTTAATGGCCCTTCTGCAACAACATATTGCAGGCGCAGGTATTTCAGAACGCCTTGAGGTACTTTCGCCACAATACGTTTACCTGCATTTAAATCAGCAATTGGTATTGCCACAGATTCAAAGATAGATTTAGCATCAGAGAATTTATCGTCTGTCGCGGTTTCTAACTTAATTTGAACCGTCGCTTCACCTGCTGCTTTAGCCTGTTCAGTCACTTGTGCAAACAGCTCTAATGGCTCACCAATACCGATATCACGAAATGCACCATGCACTGGCGTTAAGTCGATAATTTGCTTACTTACAGCAGATGCAGTAACCGCCTGATCCAGTGAAAAAAGCGTTTCTTTATCTAAAATCATTTTGACTATCTCCAAATAAATGAAAGTTAGCGGAGCCGTTAAACGACACCGCAATAACTTATTTCACCTGATCTTCAGTCGTTAAAATGGCATCAACACGGCGAACAGGAATTTCATCGAATGAAACAACTTTCTTACCGGCAACTTCTGCCATGGAAATATTGACGTTTTTGCTGTTTTTAATTTGACGACGCATCCAGCTACGAATTTGCTGGTTACAATAAAAAACAGGACGCCCCATAGAGAGGTTAGGGATCTTCTCAATTGCTTGAATAAACAAGTCTGGCAAATCGAGTGTGTCCGCTTTTTCTGGATCTTTACCAATTTTGGATAAATCAATATTGGCGATACGGACAACATAACGCCAGTCACGAACTGAGATACCATTTTTCCATTGGAAGTGAGTACGAAAGCCTTGGTATTTACCTTTGTTTTCATCTTCTAAAGTAACTTCACCTAAATGGTTTTGCTCTAAACCTGCTTTAGAACCTTTAGGGAAAATACCGTGAACCGTGTTTTCACCCCATACCACTAACCACACAGAAGTTAAGTTACTGCCAGTACCACCAGCATCAATGATATTGACTGCATTCTTTGCTTTCATATCGTTAAAGCGTGCAGCTAATCCCGTAAAGCGCTGAGGATGAACCGTAGCATCACCATAAATAACTGTTTCAGCCATTTGCTGGTTCATTGACTCTAAGAATGCAATTGATTCAGACAATAGAAATTCATTCTTTTGCCCGTTCAAGTTAGCAAGATCTTTATCAACTTCAGAATAGGTTTCAAGCATACCAATCGCATCAGTAACCTGTGCTGTGGTTGATTTGCTTGGCGGTACACCATAATTAAGCAAACGCCATGTCGCAGATGGTAAACCAGTACGAACGGTTGTACGGTGACCCGTTGGTAAATTACCTTCAACGAAAACCATATCATCAAGAATTTCATTAGACTGATTCAGCAATTCGACGATCTTAGCTTGCTTGCTGTCAGGGCCTTGTCGTTTAGCCCAATCAACGAGAGTTAAAGCAGGCATGTTATTTCCTCTTTGTTATCCAAATAAAACATCAGCAGCACTTTTACTGCCGTTACTGTTGCCAGTGACAAGACCGTCCTCTGACATTGCTTTGCCTATCTTGGCAAAAGCCCGAATAATCTCTGGGTGATTACCTAACCCTGTTTCTGTTAAATACAATTTCAAATCATCAGAACCATAGGTATCTAATGCCTTTTGTGCTGCACCAATAGACTCATTTGATCCTAATTCTTCATCTGCTTTAACAGTTTTAACCCATTGCTCAGTCTGCTTTTGCCAAACATCATTGATTTGTTTCTGAATAGCAGGCATGATTTTAGAGCCATAAACATCAACCAGTTTTTGCGCTTGTTCGTTGTTTAAATTCAGCTCACGAGCAATAGGCTCAAAGACTTCTAATGCACCTTTATCAAGTTCTTGCCCTTCTTCTGGTGCTTTAAATTCATACTTTTCAGGCGCACCTACATCTGATTTATTGGCATCATTTTTCTTATCAGCCGGCTTGCCCTGCTCTCCACCATTCTCTTTTTCAGTGCTTTTAGTAGGATCATCACTATTTGCTGGTGGCTCATTTTTATCTGTTGCTGATGTTTCTTGAGTAGGTTCCGTTGCTGTACCGCCACCGCCTTCACCTCCCTCGCTGTGTTGCTCGTTATACAAACGACGCATAATTAATTTCTGCCATAAGTTCATGACTGTTTCTCCCGTTGTTAAACGCTTGGTGTAGTTGCTTCATTTGCCATTTGCGCATAAAGCTCAGGGCAAACTTGGTGTAATTGATTGAAAACTTTTAACCCATAGTTACGTTCGCCCTCTCTAAATGCCATTGCATAGGGATCATTAGAAAAAGAGCTACGAAATACGCCAGAGTCAGAAATCAAACGCCAAATAACAGCACGCCCAGCTTCTGTGGACATAACCTCTTTTAGCTGTTGTTCCTCTTTCTCTTGCCTATTTTTTTGTTGAATATCGTATTCAGTGCGAGCAATTCTCTCGTCTTCATACGCATCGAATGGATGTGTCATTGAGCACCTCCACCAGCCATAGCGGACAAGGCACTATCATTATCAAGATTGGTATCACTGAGGGTTTTAGCACCATCAATAGCAGACTGCGCCATTTGCATCTGCGCCATTTGTTGTTGCTGTGCTTGTCGCTGTTGGCGTATGGCTTGTACTTGCTCATTGGTTGCAACGATAGTTGGAGAGACACCAATTGCTGATGCATAGTTATCAATAGCATCATCAGCATTAAGTTTATCTAGGGCCTCTGGCTTAACTCTTGCCAGATTGCCAACAAAGCCAGCAAAGCGTTCGATACTGCCAACACCAATCGCTTTCTGCGCCTGAGCCATTACAGAAATGTACTCAACCTTTAGATCCATTCCCTGCATTTCATCAGGTGCAATGGGAAGTAAGTTTTTATTTACTAAGATTGAGAAAGTGCGATTAATCAGTTTGTCGAGTAACTCAGAATCAAGGCGTTGCAGAACAGGCCCTAATTGCAATAGCTTCTCTTCACGCATTTCAACAACGGCTTCAATCGGCATAGAGCGCGTATTCACCATTTGCATCATGCGGAACAAATCAACAAAGTAAGCGGTATCAATCAGTTGACGGGTATCTTGAACATCTTCAAGTAGTGCTTTCAATGCTACGGGTTGAACATCAAAAATCGTTTGAATTTTATTAGTAGGATTTGCCTCATCAAGATAGTTAATGCCACCGGGTATGGTATTTACCCGTTGGTTTTTTAATGATGCTGGCACTTGTAAAGGCGGATTGGTCAGCTTATCAATTATTTGCGCTTTACGTTTTTGCATTAATTGAAGCGCTTTAGTGCCACCTAACGCCAACATGCCCGGGCAAGATGAACCATAAACATCTTCACCATTCACTTCCCAGCGTGGCGCCATAATAGGAAATTCATCATAACCAGATTCACGTAACACTTTCTCGTTATCACCCGCCACTTCAAAATAAACGGATTTAAAAGGCTTGTGCTTCGCCTCTAACTTTCCTGTTTGTCGTTCAAGGTTTGGATATACGGCATGAACCACTTCAACCCATTGACTGTACTGGCTTGAATTCCACATTGATTTAACAGTATCGCTGACGCTATCAAGCCCGAACTCCATCACCAACTGGCGAACGGTCATCGTAAACTTGCGATAGCAAACATCAACACTCAGGCTTGGGCTATTCGCAATGTAATAACTACCAAGGGGGAAATGAACGGTACGGATAATACGCTGGCTATCTTCAACAACGGCCATTGCAGCAGTGCCAAAGGTACCTAAATCGCCATACATCAACGGTAATGACTGATAGAGGTTAGAACGATTGAACACTTCGTTCATGCGTTGTTCGGTGGTTTCTAGCCAAAGTTTTACAGGACCATAATCCATTAAATCAGGATCAGGTGTTGCTAAACGAAACCAAGGACGAGCAGGACTTGTAATACCTGACATCATGCCACTGGAAAGCACCGATGAAGCCAAAGACGCCGTAGGGTCAATGATCTTACTATTACGGCGATCACCTCGATTAACATCAGATGCAGTAAAGCGCATACTACGCGGACGAGTGAAATCTGACAATTCACGCCAATGCGGTTCAAATGAGCTACGCTCTGTTTCCAACTGATTAAGTTGTTGCAGTAGCTGTTGTTTCAATGGCGTTGACATAGTCACCCCTTATTGACCAAGTAAGGTTTTACCGCTGGTGGATGCTGAACTTGTCGCACCCTGCGCACCCGTTAGTAACGTAGACTTACGACCTGCGGCTGCACGGCGACGACGCATTTCATCATCACGACTACCCGTTACTGCCGCATCTTGTTCTTGAGGTGCTGCCTGAACTGGTGGAGGGGTAGTAATTTTTGGAGTTGAGCCTAATCCGCACATAATTCACCCATATATTAAATTAACCAATATTGCATATTAAATTAATAATACATGTTATTTGACAATATTGAAAATTATAACTACCATTTTGGTTATGCAATGCCACTGCATTTTTCTCGGTATTGTTACCACGACAGCGTGCTTTACCTTAGGACTGTTTGCCCTCTACTCCAGAGGGCTTTTTTTATGCGAATGGATCGTAATCTGAATTGCTGACATTAACGCCAGAATGAGGTGAGGAATAATTTCTATCTATTTTAGTGACTGGATAGGCGAATGTCAGTGCTAGTGCGTCCGCTTTACCTGGTGAACGACCTAAGCGTTTTTTTATATCATCTTTACTTTCTAATTTTATTTTTCCGTCAAGACGAACAACATATTCAGGCGCTGATAAATCATCGGCTGTCTCTTGGTCATCAATAGCCCCGCCAATTTTAAGCCATGTCTTAACGCTGTTATACATCTCACCGCGTTTGTTTGCCATCTGTGGATCGGTTGAACTGCTGTTAAATGGCACTAAACGCCATACTCTACCCCACCCATTTCCAATTGAATGAATACCGGTACCATATCCAAAGTCAATATGAACACCATCAGCCTTGTATTGATCCTCAAAGTCAGCGATACGCTTTGCCATAACAATATCGTCTATTGTTTTAGCTCCAGTCCACAAACATTTACTAAATAAACCTTGACGTAAATAAATTACCGCATCATCAGCACCGGAGTATGCAGGGTCAACACCAATAATTACGGGAGCATGAGCAACTTCTGCCTGTGTGACAATTCGCTTCATGGCTTCATCGGTTAAACCTGTTGGAATAAACTGTAGTTCTGATGCTGATGGGAACACACCACGAACACGGACTTTAAAGAAGTCGCTATCTTCGCCGTAATCCTCTTCCCAATTTTTAATCTGCTCTTTGTTGCTACCTTCAACGGTACGGCTATCAATCTGCTTAGTATTCCAACGATGTTTAAACTTACGAAAGCACTCACGAAAGCGCCCTGTGTTACGGGTTGGGTTACCAAATGCAATCCAAATGATTTCAGTACCTTCATCCGTTAACGCCCCTTCTGCCACTTCCCATACCAGATCGGCAATATTAGACGCTTCATCAAACACGAGGATAATACGCTTTCCTTTGTTGTGAAGCCCTGCAAATGCCTCTGTATTGTTCTCTGACCACGGTACCGCATCAGCACGCCAAGCATTAGCATGATTAGGATCGTTTGAGTAGATAGCTGTCTTAGTACAAGTAAACCAATTATTGGTAAGTGATAGCCGTTGCCACTTCGCTATTTCTGGCCACGTTTTAGTACGTAGCTGATTTTCGGTGTTGGCAGTGACGACTACCTTACAATCTTCGCAGGTATCCATACCCCACTTGATGATCATTGAAATAAATGCAGATTTACCGATACCATGACCAGAAGCACGAGCAAGTAACAATGGCTGGTGGCGTGTCTTTGGATTACGCAGATGTTCACCGATTTCATTTAATGCTTCGGCTTGCCACTGACGAGGGCCATTGTATTCTTCAAGCTCTCCACCAGCTTCACCCCACGGAAATGCGTAATACGCATAACCTAATGGATCATGCGTAAATGATGCGATATCTTCAATGAGTTGCTCTTCTGGTGACTTCTGTAAAGCTTCTGACATTACTCAATGCTCCCTTGCTGAGCACGTTTACGAGCAGATGCCAACTTATCAGCCAATGATACGTTTACATCGACCTGTACTCTGTCTCTAAAGGCATTGATATCAACGTGCTTACCAATCAACTCAAGCACCTTGATTTTATCCAGCAACTTCACTTTTTTAATGCGTGTATCACCGTCAATATCAATGATATCGAATGCAGCAACACTTTTACGCCAAATAGGTGACCATTCAGATATTGGTTTAATATCGCCTTTCTCATTGAGAATATCAGCAATATCTGCATCAAGCATATCAACCAAACGCTTAAGTACATTGTCTGCACTCATCTTGGTGCGCTTATTACGCTGTTGCATAAGTTGTGCGATACGCTCTTGAATACGGGGATCAGCCATTAGCTGTGATGCGCGCTTGCAAGCACTGCCAGATGCATATCCAGCAGAGATTGCAGCATCAGTTTGATTATCGGGGGATTTGATATATTCCTGACAGAAGCGTTCCATCTTGTCGTTGATAGGCGTTGGCTGTCGTGCAGGTTTCTTTCTTGGTCTTTTGATAGTCATAATCATCACCTCTTTGGTTATTATGACTATTGAAAAGATAAACATCAAATCATGATAACTTGGCTATTTCTTTTTTTATAATCTCAAATTTGGCAATAACATTGTTATATATTGGATAGTACTGTATTTCTGGCTCAAGAATCCCAATCGCACTAATTACATCAGTCACTAAACCAAACAGGTGAAATTCTCCTTTTTTGTTCCTATCAAACATTTTTTTAAAATCAGCAATTTTCCCTTGTTTTGCATAAATACATGCGACATCAAAAAGATCTGCAAACGCATCAATTCCATTATTTATTTTTATAGCTGTAGCTAATAATTCGTTATTTTTATCAGCAAGAATTGAGCAATTAAGCATGATATCGTCACTAAGATATCTACCATTTTCATGTATCTTAAATGGCAACAACCTAAATGTATCTGGTTCGTCTCCAGGATAAATCAATCTTATTGATTTAGTTTTCTCTTTGAGATACAAACCAACACCAATAGGCTCAGTAGTTAGAATATGAAGAAAAATCAAGCATAAAGTATCAGCCATCTGGCATAACGGTACAGATTTATGGGCAAGCAATCTATTCATCGCTTCTACTTTCAATAAATTATCTGCGATATTTTTTCTTTTTTCCTGTCCTCTTTCATATAGGAAAATACCGACTGCCACAGCAACAGCGCTAGCGGATGCTAAGCTACCACTAACTGTAAACCAATCAACAGCGTGAAAACTCATAATTACTCCAAATAATTTATTTTTTTTATCATTCTACCTTTAACATCATTTCACGCCAGCCCTTTGTTACCCAACACTTAGCATCACCAGATAAACAGCATTGCTGAACGGGTAATTGTTCACCACAGCGCTCACATTTACGCTTAGATAGCTCCTCAGCTTGTCGCTTATACTCGGCATCATCTTTACGAATAAGCATCTGCAAGTATTCAACAACATCATACGGCTCACGACCAGGCATACGTAGAACACAATTACGCTGTAACATATCCAGCTCTTGATTATCCACCAGCAATTCAATCTTTGTTACGCCAAGTTCCTTTTGGCGTTTACGTTGTAGTGCCTTACGTTCAGCAGGTGATTTAGCCATTTACTATCTCCTTTGGCACATCAACTTCACCACCTAACACCACAGCGACAGTAGCGCGACAAATTGCCTCTTGAGGTGTATCACCATCGTAATAATCATCTTGTAAGTAATTACAGATAGCAGACCATGCAATTTGATAATGTCCGAAATCGTTACTCAACATCTCATTGATAAGTTCGATAGCGTAAGTCTCAATAAACTCACCACACTTTAACCAGTCGCTAGATGGGCTATATACGCAGTTATTAGCATCAACAATAAACTCTTTGCCAATACGAACATCGACGCCAACGGCTTTACCTACCGCCCAATCAAGTGCTAATCCTTTTAGTTTTGAGGTTTTAATTTTCATCATTTGCCTTTGCGTGACATGTCACGGTTGTTTGTTTAATTGAATTAACGGAATATCGAAATCTATGTGATTACCGTCAGTTAACTGTTCAAACTCTTTCTTGACTGCACTAATTACTTCACCTTCTCTATCCATAAATGCCACAGGGTTTTGTTGAGTAAATGTGAGATTTTCACGTACTACCTCATCGAGATATGTACAAATGGCATATACCTCTTCTGATGAGATATTTTCTGGCAATACAGAACCATCAAGAATGTCGTAACAAAGCCTAATAGCATCAATTTCTTGGCTCATAATTTCTTCCCAAACTTATTCAACGATTAATTAACTCAGTCACTAACTTAACGAATGGTAATAAGTTCATGATTTTCTGTATTTTCAGGTAACGTTACCCCTATCTTTCCCTGCTCACCCCAAAGCTTTGACGCGCTGATATTCCACACTCTGCAATCTTCATCAAAGATAGCGTCCATAACGGCTTTAATCAGGTTATCGACATCAGGACGTTGCTGGTGGGGTTTGCCATTCATCTCAATACGTTTCTTCTTACTCCATGATTTAGGCATAGGGATAACAAACGTTAGGTGAGCACCGCTTTCCGGTAGCGTAAAACGGTTAGCTCTCATCTCGTCACAAAAAGCGTGGTACTTAACGACAACGGGCCTTTTCTTCCATGCATCACGCTGTGTCATACGTGGTTTTGGTACAGGGTTGATATAATAAATTTGCTGTTTCATGCACGTACCGCCACCAGCATTGCGTTCATACGGTTATGAATATCGGCAATCTTTCCATGCTGTAACGGTGGTAAGCTCTTTCTGACGTAGGTTAGTGAGCCTTTCTGACAGATAACATGCTTATCCGTAGGTTTTGCTGGCTTCTTGGTCATTAGAGATGCTTCTTTTTTGATATCTAATTCACGTAGGCGCTCCATGTAATCAGGCGTTAGTTTGTAGACATACCCAATGCCAACTACCGCTTTGCGTTCTACAACGGAGCTTTCAATCAATTTAATCAGCGCATAATTGGTTGTTGAGCGGTTCTTCTTTCCCTTGAGATCAGAAGCAATTGCCGTTATCTCGTTAACTGACAATGATTTTTTATTGTCACGTAAAATATCAACAACTAAATCCTGCATAAATTTCATGTACGATAACCCTTAATAGATTAATCATTATGGTTAATATATCCAATTTGGTTATGTTTTCAAGTATAAAAAAACAGAGTTTTTAATTAAACTCATACCTACTTAAAACGCTCTCAAATCGTATATACGCTGTTTTCACTACTCAGGCACCCAATCGCATACCTACAACAAATAAAACTCACCAGTGTTTATTACGCTAAGGATTTTGATATCCAATAAACCCTATTCGATTTTTAGTTTATGAAATTACTTAACTAAACGCCGATAGCTTTGCCATGTGAAATTTATCGTTGTTGGATTTCCCATTCGGAGTCGATCTATTACTCGTTCATCCAACACTTTGGATAGTTGGGTATAATTTAGGTTTGTAAGCACTCCAACAGGCTTTTTGTTTGCTAGTCTTCGATCCACTACTTGAAATATAATTAATTCCTCATTGAGGTTTCCACGTTGCACACCCACATCATCAAGCACTAGCAAATCAACATCACACAGATCATCTATCAGTTTTGACTCAGTTGTTTTAGCATCCTTTTGATAGGTTTCACGAACCTTCATCATTATGTCCGGCAGTGTAGCGATCAGAATACTTTTCCCTTTTTGGATAATGTGGTTGCCTATGGCTGACGCTAAATGATTTTTTCCAGTACCAGGATTACCACTGAAAATGAACCCACCAAATGATTTACCAAATTGCTCAGCGTATCTCTTAGCTTTGTACAACGCTCTTTGTTGGTCTTCACATGTAACGTCATAATTATCGAATGAACAATTTTGGTGTAATGGGCTAATACCTGATCTACCCATGATTTTATTTAAACGAGCTACTCGGTTTTCATTTGCGATCCTCATTGAATCAATTTCACCCTGCTCTCGTTGCCATGCCATTAATTCAGTAGAAGTAGTAAATTTAGGTTTAATATGCTCAGGCATTATTCGCTTTAGCCTTGCTAAGGTTGATGATGCAGTCATCAGAAGTCCTCCGGTATAAACTCATCGTTCTTTTGAGGTTGAATGATCCGTTGTGGTGGTGAAACGTTTGGTTTGAATAGTCCTTGCCAGCCATTTGTAATGGTTTTGCTAATTATTTCTTCAGGTGAAAAACCTAACTCATAACACTCAGTGAGTAATTTTATTTGTCCACTGAACGTTTGTTTCGATTTTATCGGGTGCTTGATTTCCTTTCGGTACTCAATCCACTTCTCCCAAACTTCAGGATTTAGCCAATCAGGTATTTTTTCTTCCAAGATATTAAAACCTCGCTTTTGTACCGACTTTTTTTTCAAGGGGGATTTAGGGGGTTTTATATCTTGTTCTTGTTCCTGCTCCTGTTCTTGGCTTCGTAGGGTCTTCAAAGCCCCTTCCAAGCCCCTTTCATTTTTTATCGATGATTCTCTTGCAGAACTTAAATTAAAAGCATCTTTATACTTATCATAAAACATTGATAGAAATTGATTTTTAGGCTGAGAGTCATACTCTCTTTGTATACCGATACACCGGTTATCTGATGGCTTCAAAGATGATGCTATTTGATATTTTGCCATCTCGATCACCCAAACAACTTCAGCATCCTCATCATAGTGGCAAAAACCTGCTTCAATGCACCTTAGAAGCCCCTTAGAAGCCCCTTCTAAACCTAGCCCTGTTTCGTGCGCCATATAGATAATAGGTAGGTAATACATTCCGATCATATTGGCGTGAGGATTGGTTAATAAGTACATAGAGACAATAAGTGCTTCATGCCCTTTTTCTCTTATTTCCTTACCTGTTTTTCCTATCCAAAATTGTGGGGAAACTTTTCCATAGTCACGCATAAAACACCATTCACTTAGCGCTGTTAATTAATTGCTTTAACACAGAGCGATAGACTGTTGAATTTTCAAAGTTGCATTTAACGCAAACACCATTACAAACATAACGTTCAGCAACATGACCGTTCTTGCATTTCTTACCTGTAAAAAATTTTCCAAGCCCTTTTGAAGCAGCTTCTTTTCGACTAATAATCTCCATTTCAACCTCATTTGATTATGTGTATGTGCAAATGCTATCCGTTATTTTAAAATATATCAACCTAAAAAGACTTATTGGTTATCAATAAAAAATTAAGGACCACCGAAGTGATCCTTATCAATAAATAGCCTTTGAATTATTATCGAATAAAGAAATTGATTAATTGCTCTCTGGTTGTATCTGCACCGAACTCAATACAAATATCATATAACTTATTGAGTTTACTTAGTGAAGGCTTACGTTTTGCATAGCGTAGCTGATGTGATAGATACAGTTGGCTATACCCCGTTCTTTGAGAGAATACTTCTCTTTGCTTAATCGTTAAGCTATTCCAAAATTTTTTAAAGTCGAAAACTTCCATAATTTCACCAATTTGATTAACCAATAAATAATAGTAACCGTTTAGGTACTTTACCAAAAGGGTTATTTGTTTGTTTAATACACCATAACTTAATCAAATTTGTATAAAGAATAGACACCAAAGGACTTGGAGAAATGAAAAGCATTGCTGAAATTAGAAAAGATAACCTGATTTATATTATTGAACGCTACTACAACGGCAAACAAAAACTATTGGCTGATGCGTTAGGCGTAGCACCAAGTATGATCTCTCGTTACCTATCACCAAAAGATTTAAAAAGTCATCGTGAACTCACCGATCCAATGTCACGTAAAATTGAATATGTGACTAGAATTAGTAAATATTGGATGGATGTAGACCATTTAAAAGAAGGTCATGCGGAGTCAGAAAAAGAAGAATATATTCCGACCGAGATCGGAAAAATACTCTCAGATAACATCACAACATTTATGTTAAACGATGGAATAAAATCAAGAGTTAAGCTTTCTGTCGATTCAGGGCTTGCACAATCAACAGTTAACCGCATTATCAATTGTGAAGCCAGCGCCACCGCTGAAAGCATTGATGCTATTGCAAAAGCAATGGGCCGCCAAGCCTATGAACTACTGATCCCTAAAAATGATAAAGGCACTATTAACTATGATAGAAGAGCCTATTCAAAACTTCCTGCCAGCGAACAAGCTGCTATTGAAAACTTTATTGAATTTATCATTAATAAAAACCAGCCTATCTCCCACGACTAACCCTTTCCATTAAAAAGAAGTCATATACTGGCTTCTTTTTACTCTTAATAAATCATTAAATTTCATAGTGATAAAAACAAACATAACCATATTGGTGATTTATTTGTTTTTCATGGTTGACAATGGTTAATTTATGGTTATGATTGAAAGCATAAGTTAACCAATACGGTTAATTTGCTCTTTAACAATATGGATAAAAGAGACTGATTTTTTAATGCGCTCAGACATAACCAATTTGGTGATTAGCCATGATCTTTTATATCAAAGACGGTAAGCATGTATTTACCTTATCTGGCTTAAATGAGTCACAGTCATTTGACAATTTTAAAGCCGGTATTGAGTGGGCTTATGTAAGAAAGCTCGCATTACAAACAGAACAATTAGTAGGTAAACAAAATGTCAGACACTAAGCACTTAAATGTGTTGATTGCAAAAGCTCTTTTACTTAACCAAGATGTTACTGATAGCGAACAAGTAGATATGCTAACAGCTCATATCAATGGTGATATTGAAAAAGAAGAGTTTAAGCAATATGACCACTTTATTAATATCACGCTACTTGCACTTTCATTGGTTCCTGATATCAGTAGTGAACTCAGTGAAGAGCAAATCGTTAACGCTATTATGTCATTTATTGATAACCCTGATATGCGTAGCGTTCGTCATAGAGTTAATCACTTTAACTCATTAATAAATCCAAAAACCACCTCAAATGAGGTAGAAAAAAAGGAAGTACCTCAGGAAGAGGTGATTTTTAACGCCAGTAAAGATAATCAAAACGGTCAACATAAGGAGGCGGAAGATATTCCAAAGGAAGAAAATGACCAACCTGCTTATTTTGAACCTGGTCGTTATCCCGATATTCCTAACGAGGTGTATCACAGTTCAAACGGCATCAGTAGTTCGATGCTAAAAGATGCTCGTATTAGTTTGATGTATTACGAGTTACTCCATGTAACAAAAGTTATTGAGCGTGAAAATAATCGTTGTTTCGACTTAGGTAGTGCATTTCACACGTTAACAATGGAACCTGAAAAGTTTGATGCTGAATTCAGTGTTAAGCCAATTATTCCAGAAGATGCCTTTACAACAACGGAAACAATGAAGTCATGGATTGACGAATACAACAATAAGTTGCCTAAAAAGCTCTCACAAGATGAGTTAAAAGCAATTATTGAAGAACATAATGCCACTCTGACACCGCAACTTTCCACCAGCGGAAAAGCCGAAGAGCTAGGTCAGATATACATGCAGTTGCCCGATGAATTTAAAACCATCCCCGAAGATGGAAAATTCACAGGTGCCGCAATGAAAGCCTGTATCAAAGCCTATAACGATACTTTGCCAACACCATTGAAAACCTCAGGTAATACAGATGCATTACTTGAGCAGATATACCACCACATCAATCCTGAATTATATTTTGCAGAAACAAATAAACCTGAGCCACTTAGAAAACCCGTCAAGAAAGATGATCTCATGCAGGTCATTAAAGAAGTTAACCCTGATGCTGTATTTGAGGATGAAATCATTAGCCAATGGCTTAGTGACGATTCAAAAATTCATGTTCAAACCGTTGACTATGAAATGGCGAATAACATGCGTAACGCTGTTATGAACCACAAAGAAGCATCCAGTTTATTAAACCACCCTAACCGTGTATCAGAAGTGAGCTACTACGGCATTGATGAAGATACTGGCCTTGAAATTCGAGTTCGTCCTGATATCGAAATTCAAACAGAAAATAATCGATTAGGTTTTGACCTCAAATCGGTAGCACTTGGTCGATTTAAACAAGATGCCATTGAAACCATGATCCGCAAAGAAATCATTAATCGCGATTATCACATCAGTGCAGCTATGTATTGTGATGTGGCAATGCTGGATCAGTTCTTCTGGATATTCGTTAACAAAGACGAGCATTACCACTGGGTCGCTATCGTTGAAGCCTCTCCTGAATTACTTGAACTAGGTCGCGCAGAGTACAAAAAGACACTGCGTGATATCCGTGAAGCTATGGATACAGGATATTGGCCAGCACCTATCACCACTACTCTCACTATCGGTATCACTGACTTTGAGCAGAGAAAGTTAGAAGAACTGCAAAACGAAGTCGCTTAATAAAACTGCGCTTGAACAATCAGGCGCACGCTTGGAGTAAATATTATGTCAGAAGTAGCAACTCTCGAAAGAAATCAATCAGTAATGAATAACACATCATTACTTTTTAATCCTGAATCATTAGACCGCATTGTCAAATTTGCTGAGCTAATGGCATCAGGTACAGCAACGGTGCCAAGACATCTGCAAGGTAAACCATCTGATTGTCTTGCTATCACAATGCAGTCTGCACGCTGGGGAATGGATCCTTTCGTTGTCGGTCAAAAAACACATGTCATCAATGGTGTGCTTGGTTATGAAGCCCAATTAGTAAATGCAGTTATTACCAGTTCAAATGCTGTTGTAGGTCGGTTCCATTACAAATACGGTGGCGACTGGGAAAAGATTGTAGGCATGAAAGATAAACGTGATGAATCGGGTTTATTTATTGAAGTTGGTGCAATTTTAAGAGGTGAAGAAGAAATTACATGGGGTGAGCCTGTTTACCTTGCTGATGTACAAACGAGAAACTCACCACTTTGGAAAACAATGCCTAAGCAACAAATCGCGTATCTCGCTGTAAAATATTGGGCCCGTCTTTATTGCCCTGAAGTTATTCTTGGTGTGTATACGCCAGAAGAACTTGAAGATCGACCGATTAAAGACATCACCCCACCGAAAGAACGTGTAAGCATTGATGAAATCACCACTCAACAACAGCCAATCAATGATGAACCGGTAAAAGAGACTCAAGGCGAGTTTATACCTAAGTTCGATGCTGAAACCTTTAGATTAGCTATTGATGATGTTCAAACTGTCGAAGAAGCTAAAAATATTCGTGCAGAAATTGAGAACTTAAAAAATGAAATGGGGATCAACCTATTTACTGAATTAAAAAATAAAGCAGTACAGGCATACCACCGCATTGATGCACGCAATGCCCTAGAAGCTTCTATTAACTCACTTCCTGAATCTGGCTCACCTGAGGCTACCGAAGCATTTGAAAAAGTAGACAAGCTACTTAAATCAAGCAAAAGAAAACTTGGTGATGAATTATACGAGTCTTTCTCTATCACACTTGATGATATGCGCCCTGAATACCAGTGATCCTATTTAATGCGGAGCTGTATCGCTCCGCAGGAGTTTAAATATGAATATTAAATTACCTACCAACCCTATCCGTATGCCTGCTGTTTTAAAGCTAACAGGACTTTCTCGCTCAACTATTCGCACCTTAGAGAAGAAAGGTGATTTTCCAAAGCGTATGTATTTGTCGGTGCGTTGCGTGGCATGGGAGGCTCATGAAGTATATGAATGGATAGATAAGAAAGCTAAATCAAGAGAGACACCCAAGTGTTACACCGAACGTAAGCGCAATGAAGCTGGGCAGTTTGTGAGCAATACTTAAACACTGTTTTTTATAAGGAATTAATTATGAAATTGAATATCACAGTAGATTTAGATTGGTTAGAAGAAGATGGAAACATTGATGAAGAAGTTAAACATCAAATTATACAGGGTGTAAAAAGTGCAATTTCCAGGCAGTGTTTGGATAAAGTAGAAAAGAAAGCATCAGAACAAATAAATCAAGCCATCAATGATTCTATCACAGCTGCGAAAAAAGCAATTGAGAAAAAAGCGATTACATTTGCCGATGAGTGGCTAGAAAAAGAAGTAACTATTACCGATAAATGGGGTGATGTGCAAGATTGCCTTTCAATCACCGACCTTATTAAACGAACCTTTGATAATCTTCTGGAGAAGAAAGTTAATGATAACGGAAGTTTTACCGATGGTTATGGAGGTGGGACACGATTAATTACATGGCTAACAGACAAACGAGTTAAAGATGTCGTTCAGGAAAAATTAAAAGGTATCAATAAGGATATTGATCGACAAATCACAGAAGCTGTCAACGCTGGAATTCGAAAAAATGTCTCAGATAAATTCGCTGAGATGGTTGTAATGACAGCCAAGCATCAAAACGCTCTCGAACACAAGTAATCCACCGCACCAACACCAGATAACCACCCTACCCGTTTAACCAAAGGATATAACAATGAACACACCTGAGAAATTGCAGGATTTTATTTATTATTTAACTAAAGACGCCGCCCGAAATTCATTTGAAGAATGGCGGGAAGATATTGGAATTAGTTATGAACAATACGCCGAAATAAAAGAATGGTTCAAGCAATTTGATATTAAGCCATACGTTTAATTATAGGGCTCAGTGCAAGGATGCAAACGGGAGATAGATATATGAAATTGGAAGTAACCAAGGCTCAACTTGAAGCTATCAAGTCTCTTACTGATGATTGCGCGGGAATGATTGGTGGAGGATGCGAGGAAGCCGATAGGATTTGGAGTAAACATATTCGGCTAATAGATAGAATGCTACGAAAAAACGGACATGATCGCTATTTTAACTCGCAGGGATGCAATGAAGAGGAATGAATATGAGAGTAGATAAGTGTGTCTTTTATGTTTGCAGCGAAGTAACAATAGATGGGAGCGTATACTTTACTCTAACTGTTTCTGATGCGTTCAGTTATATAGAAAAAAACAAATACTTCCCAGTTAAACCAACCAAAAAGCAAATACGAAAATTCACTAAATATGTTATCTCACTCATTGAGCAACATGATGACGAAGAGAGCTGGTAAATAAGGTGGAGTGATGGATAAATCAAGGCAGCAATTTGAAGAGTTTATTAAGTTTCACATGGATGATGCAGAAATAAATAATAAATTCGAAACAGCAAATAACGGATTAAATTACGCTGACCAATATGTAGATTTAATGTGGATTACATGGCAAGCATCACGCGAGAGTGCCGAACCAGAAATTAAACATCATCAACTAAGAGAGATCGTTAATACTTCGAGAGATACGGCAATTAAATATCAAGGGTGTCAATGCTTACGTTCAGCGTTAGAAGCATCCATAAGAAACAGCTTAATCAGCAACGGAGTTAAAATAAAAAAATGAATAATGAATATAACAGAGAGCAAATGAAATCAGGAATTCTATATGCTCGTAATCATTTAATTAGCGCATACAGAGCTAACTTTATAGAGTGTGATGAGAAGCAGTTCGCTTATATCATGGCCCAATTATCTCACGTTGCAAAGGAATCTATCGATATTGAATTAATGATGGATAGTGTTTTGTTATGCAATGATGAAGCTGAAAATTGGATTAAATCAAAGTTGGTATATAAAAATGAAACCAATACTTGATATGTGTTGTGGCTCTCGCATGTTTTATTTTGATAAACAAGACGACCGAGTTTTATTTAATGATATTAGAGCTGAACAACATATTTTATGTGATGGAAGAATTTTAAATATAACACCAGATATTATTTCTGATTTTAAAAACCTTCCATTACCAGATAATACCTTTTATCAGGTGCTATTTGACCCTCCTCATTTAATTAGGGTTGGTAAAAATAGTTGGATGTTTAAAAAATATGGTGCATTAAATAAAGACTCATGGAGAGAAGATTTAAGTAAAGGGTTTAGTGAAGCATTTAGAGTGCTTAGGCCTGGAGGAACATTGCTGTTCAAATGGAATGAAACCCAAATACCTGTCAAACAAATTTTAGCACTAACAGACCAAAAACCAACAGCAGTACAGCGTGTAGGTAAGAACGATAAAACGCACTGGATCTCTTTTCTTAAGGAGGTTAAATGAAAAAATACGACCTAATCTATTGTGATCCTCCGTGGGATTACAAAAATAAAGTTTCAAACGGTGCTGCTAAAAATCATTATCCAACAACCTCCCTCTTCAATTTAACCCATATCCCTATTCATTCTATTGCATCTGATAACGCAGTTCTTGCCATGTGGTATACAGGTAATTTTGTACTCGAGGCTATTAAATTAGCCGAAGCGTGGGGCTTTAAAGTGCGCACAATGAAAGCTTTTACTTGGGTTAAGTTTAATCCTTTAGCATGGCAACGAATTGATAAAGCCATTCAAAACAGCGAGTTATTTGATTATCACGACCTATTTGAACTATTAGATGCTGAAACAAAAATGAATGGGGGAAACTACACTAGAGCCAATAGTGAAGATGTTTTAATCGCTACTCGAGGCAATGGATTACAGCGCATTAGTGCTAGCGTTAAGCAAATCGTATTTAGTTGTTTAGGTGAACATAGCGAAAAACCGTGGGAAGTAAAAAACCGTCTTGAACAGTTGTACGGTGATGTAAATCGCATTGAGCTATTCGCTCGTGACATGTCACAAGGTTGGGATGCATGGGGCAATCAATGTCCTAACAACAGTATCGAACTTATCAATTCTCATTTTATTTGTAAGGAATAAATATGCCTGATATCGCAGATGATGCTAATGACTTAACGGATCTACAAATCAACACCGCATTAGCAAACAGAGAGCCACCAGCAAAAAGCTTAACGGGATTTTGTATCTGGTGTCGTGAAGAGCCTGTAACAGAGAACAGCGCTTACTGCTCTAAAGAGTGTGGTGATGATCACGCTCAGTACAAAAGGAAAAACGGCTAATGATTATTTTACTCACATTATTAGCTGTGTACTTATGGCTTGCTGGGTATCTGTTTTCAGAGTCTAAGCACGAAAGCGACAATATAAAAGATATTGTGGCCAGACTGTTTTACTCCACAATCTGGCCTGTTGTCGGTGTACTTTACCTATCGTCACTACTTGCTTATAAAACACTTGGCGAAGAATGACAAAGCGTTAATCTTTCTCTTTTATCCATTCATCCACCATATCAGCCCACTCTTGTAACATCTTTCTACGCTGTTCAGCATATTCAGCTTTGTTGTAAACGGCTCTAACGCCATTTTGAACGTGTGCTAAACATTTCTCTATCCAATCTGAGTTATAACCTGCTTCGTGCAATAGCGTGCTTGCTGTGCGTCGTAAATCGTGAACAGTAACCGGTTCGAACTCAATACCTTTTTCATTGATACGTTTTACGGTGCCATCAATCACGTTATTCAATGCAGCATTAGAAAGTGGCTTTTTAATATCATATCGACCAGGCATTAAGTAATCGCTTCCCATAGCACAAACTTTCATACCGGTTAAGATATCCATTGCTTGATCAGAGAGATAAATAACATGCTCTTTTCTCCCCTTCATTCGCCCTTTAGGGATCACCCATTGTCTGTTTTTAAAGTCTATTTCATCCCATGTTGCATGAATAAACTCAGACTTTCTGACTAATGTTAGCAATACAAATTTAACGGCCAATTTTAAGGTTGGATAACAACTATAGTTTTCTAGTTCATGAAATAAGATACCGATTTCTTTCGGCGACATTGCCCTTTCGCGCGCTTGAAAAGTCCCTATCGAAGAAGCCTTTATCGCATCTGCTGGGTTACTAATTTCATAACCTCTATCTATGGCATAAGTAAAAACAGAGCCAACAATCTCACGCACTTGTAATGCGGTCGCTTTTGCGCCTCTATCCTTTATCTTTTCACACAAAGCTCTAAGCCGTGGTGTGGTGATCTCTTCTAGTTGAAGCTTGCCGAATACAGGATAGATTTCTTTTTCAATAATTGCTTCTTTCATGGCCCTAGTAGAGTCGGCATATTGAGCATCATTAAGGAAATTGACGGTATAGTCTTTGAATACCGTCCCTATTTTTTTACTCTCAATACCGTCACGTTTCTTTGAAGCTGGCGATATACCTGCGTTTAGTAGCCTTTTTGCTTCAATTAATTCGGCTCTTGCTTCTGCAAGCGTGATACCGTCAGCACTGTATCGACCAAAAGTAACCGTTTCTCTTCTTCCATTAAAACGATAATCATATCTAAATGAAATAACACCACTTTTTGTCACTGCAACGTATAAACCATCTCTGTCAGACACTTTATAAAGCTTGTCTTGTGGCTTTAAACTTCTTAGTTTTGTATCGGTCAGCATGCTATAACCTCAATGCTGATACCGTCAAATGACAGCAAATTTATGACGGTATCAGTGTCTTAATTTTATAATTTATATTTTGATACCGTCTACTATACCGTCATTTTTTTCGGCTCTTGTCAACCATTACCAACCATAGAAAACAAAAAAGCCACCAGTAACTTACTGATGGCTCTTGGTTTTTTAACCTTTATCAACTATTACTGATAAACGTTATTTTATTCCCACTCAATCGTTGCTGGTGGTTTTCCGCTAATATCATAAACCACGCGAGAAATACCATTTACTTCATTGATAATGCGATTAGAAACACGGCCTAAGAAATCGTAAGGTAGGTGTGCCCAATGTGCAGTCATAAAGTCTACGGTTTCCACAGCACGTAATGAAACTACCCAGTCGTATTTACGACCATCGCCCATAACACCCACTGAACGGACAGGTAGGAATACTGTAAATGCTTGGCTGACTTTATTGTATAAATCGGCTTTATGTAGCTCTTCAATAAAGATAGCGTCAGCACGACGTAGTAAATCACAATACTCTTTCTTGATTTCACCCAATACACGAACCCCTAAACCTGGTCCTGGGAATGGATGACGGTATAGCATGTCGTAAGGTAAACCTAACTCAAGTCCGATTTTACGCACTTCATCTTTAAATAGTTCTTTTAGTGGCTCCACTAAACCTAACTTCATATCTTCAGGTAAGCCACCTACGTTATGGTGTGATTTGATCACATGCGCTTTACCTGTTGCAGATGCGGCTGATTCAATCACATCAGGATAGATTGTGCCTTGTGCTAGCCATTTGACTTGCGGTAATTTAACCGCTTCTTCATCAAAGATTTCAATGAAGGTATGACCGATAATTTTGCGTTTTTTCTCCGGATCGTTTTCACCTTTTAGCGCAGTTAAGAAACGATCTTCAGCTTCAACATGGATAATATTAAGGTCAAATTTGCCTTTAAACATCGCCATAACTTGTTCGGCTTCGTTAAGGCGTAATAAGCCATTATCAACAAATACACAGGTTAAGCGTTTACCAATGGCACGATTTAATAATAATGCGGTAACAGAAGAGTCTACACCACCCGATAGCGCGAGAATAACGTGATCGTCGCCAATTTGTTGTTTTAAACGAGCAACAGTATCTTCAATAATCGCCGCGGATGTCCATAATGCGTCACAACCACAGATATCTAACACAAAGCGTTTTAAAATGGCTAAACCTTGATGGGTATGGGTAACTTCTGGGTGGAACTGTACACCATAGAAACGCTTCTCTTCATTTGCCATAATCGCAAATGGGCAAGTTTCAGTGCTAGCAATAGTGACAAAATCAGCGGGAATAGCCGTAACTTTATCACCGTGGCTCATCCATACATCTAATAAAGGTTTGCCATCTTCACTTACGGAGTCTTGAATATCACGGAACAGTTCGCAGGTTTCGCGGATCTCAACTTGTGAATAACCAAATTCACGCTCACCTGAGACTTCAACATCACCGCCTAATTGCATAGACATAGTTTGCATGCCATAGCAGATACCTAATACCGGCACACCCGCATTAAAGACGTATTCCGGAGCGCGTGGGCTATTGTCTTCTGTAGTACTTTCAGGGCCACCAGACAGAATAATACCATTGGGGTTAAATTCACGAATTTGTTCTTCTGTAACATCCCATGCCCAGAGTTCACAATAAACGCCGATTTCGCGAATACGGCGAGCAATAAGCTGTGTATATTGCGAACCGAAATCAAGGATAAGAATGCGATGATTATGGATATTTGCTGTCATTTGTGGTGAATTCCAAAACAAATAAAAAGTCATTAAATTGAAAGGTTTGTTAACATTTTCTGTTTTCAAGCCTTTCTCGAATAATTACATACCTAAACGATAGTTAGGCGATTCTTTCGTGATAGTCACATCATGAACATGGCTTTCCTGAATACCCGCACCACTGATGCGAACAAATTCAGCTTTGGTATTTAATTCTTTGATGGTTGCACAGCCTGTTAAGCCCATACATGAACGTAAGCCACCCATTTGTTGGTGAACGATATTTTTCAGTAAGCCTTTATATGCCACACGACCTTCAATACCTTCTGGTACTAATTTGTCTGCTGCATTATCAGTTTGGAAATAACGATCTGATGAACCTTTAGACATTGCGCCTAAAGAGCCCATACCACGGTAAGATTTATAAGAGCGACCTTGGAATAGCTCGATTTCACCCGGAGATTCTTCTGTACCTGCAAACATAGAGCCAACCATTACACATGCTGCTCCAGCGGCTAATGCTTTAGCAATATCACCAGAGAAACGAATACCACCATCGGCAATCACCGGGATGTTGCGATCTTTCAGTGCTTCAACAGCATCAGCAATCGCAGTGATTTGTGGAACCCCAACACCTGTTACGATACGAGTGGTACAAATAGAGCCAGGGCCAATACCCACTTTAACAGCACTCACACCTGCATCCGCCAGCGCTAAAGCCCCTTCTGCGGTTGCCACATTACCCCCAATAATAGGTAAGTTTGGATATAAAGCGCGAGTTTCACGAATACGCTGTAATACCCCTTCGGAATGACCATGTGAGGAGTCGATAAGAAGAACATCAACACCAGCTGCCACTAATGCGGCGATACGCTCTTCGTTACCTGCGCCAGCGCCAACCGCAGCACCTACACGTAAACGACCATGCTCATCTTTACATGCATTAGGCTTACGCTCTGCTTTTTTGAAATCTTTAACGGTGATCATGCCTTTTAAGTGGAAATGATCATCGACTACTAAGGCTTTTTCTACGCGCTTCTCATGCATTTTTTGCATAACAACATCACGCGCTTCACCTTCTTTAACGGTAACTAAACGCTCTTTTGGCGTCATTACCGCAGTGACAGGTTGATCTAAATCAGTGACAAAGCGAACATCGCGACCAGTAATAATACCCACTAATTCATTGTCTTTAGTCACTACCGGATAGCCAGCAAAACCATTACGCTCTGTCATTGCTTGGACTTCGCGTAAAGAAGTTTCTGGTGTTACCGTGATAGGATCCGTTACAACACCGCTTTCATGTTTTTTAACACGACGAACTTCTTCAGCTTGGCGTTCGATAGGCATGTTTTTGTGGATAAAACCAATTCCACCTTCTTGAGCTAATGCAATAGCTAAAGATGCTTCAGTCACAGTATCCATTGCAGCAGAAAGCATAGGCACATTTAAGCGAATTGTTTCAGTCAGTTGAGTAGATAAATCAGCAGTATTAGGAAGGACAGTCGAGTGTGCAGGAACTAACAAAACATCATCAAATGTAAGTGCTTCTTTTTTAATTCGTAACATAGCAATATCTCACCAAGGCGGCTTTTAAGAAATGGAAAATATTGCCGCGGCATTATACACACCGTAATCGGTTGCTTCTAGCTTTTTTTGAAAATTTTTATTGATCCTCTGGCTAACTTAGGTAGTATCAGTCAATTAAGTCTTTGTTTTAAAATTTGATCTGGCTCACATGACTCTACCGATAAACAATAATATTTTTACTGTTAGCCGTCTAAATAAGACCGTTCGCCAGTTATTAGAAATGGAAATGGGTCGCATTTGGATCAGTGCTGAAATTTCCAATTTTACTCAACCTGCTTCTGGTCATTGGTATTTCACGTTAAAAGATACCCATGCTCAAATTAGAGCGGCGATGTTTCGCGGTCAAAACACAAAAGTCACTTTTCGCCCTCAACATGGTCAGCAAGTATTAGTACGTGCGACTATCACGCTGTACGAACCTCGTGGTGATTACCAACTGATTGTCGAAAGCATGCAACCGGCGGGTGATGGATTATTACAGCAGCAATTTGAGCTTTTAAAACAAAAACTAAGCGCTGAAGGTTTATTTGATGCTCTTCATAAAAAACCACTACCAACACCTGCTAAACAAATTGGGGTGATCACCTCCTCAACTGGCGCAGCCTTACACGATATTTTAAATATTCTACGTCGTCGTGATCCCTCGTTACCTATTATTATTTATCCCACAGCCGTTCAAGGTGCGGAAGCACCAATGCAGATAGTCCATGCCATTGAACTGGCTAACCGCCGTAAAGAATGTGATGTGCTAATTGTCGGCCGAGGCGGTGGCTCATTGGAAGATCTCTGGGCATTTAACGATGAGCGCGTAGCCCGTGCTATTTTTGCTAGTGATATTCCTATTGTCAGTGCCGTGGGTCATGAAACCGATGTGACTATTGCTGATTTTATTGCCGATCTTAGAGCGCCAACCCCTTCTGCCGCCGCTGAGTTAATTAGTCGCAACAAACTCGAGTTATTACGCCAATTGCAGTCACAGCAACAACGTCTTGAAATGGCAATGGATTATTATCTAGCAAAAAAATTACGCGCACTAACACAACTTCATCATCGCTTACAACAACAGCATCCGCACTTACGGCTTGCTCGCCAACAAAATGTATTGGCTACAACTAAACAGCGTTTAGTGACCAGTTTTCAGCGCCTCCTACAAACAAAACAGAATCAACACACTCAGCTAAAAAAACGCCTTAATTACCAAGAGCCAAGTCCACAAATACAAACACTACTGCGCCAACAACAACAGTTAATTTATCGTATGAGAGAAAGTATTTCACAACAGCTTGCTCGTCAACGTGAACAATTTGCAATTAGCTGTTCACGTTTAGAAAGTGTGAGTCCTCTCGCAACCCTTTCTCGCGGTTACAGCATTAGTGAAGTTGCTTCAGGTGACGTACTGAAAAATACGAAACAAGTTAAAAAAGGTGATACGC
Organism: Proteus sp. G2609; assembly: GCF_963896135.1. Taxonomy (NCBI): domain Bacteria; kingdom Pseudomonadati; phylum Pseudomonadota; class Gammaproteobacteria; order Enterobacterales; family Morganellaceae; genus Proteus; species Proteus sp. G2609. The sequence continues at coordinate 212,512 of NZ_CAWQNB010000039.1, forward strand.
TAAAAACGCGTGTTGAAGATGGCTGGATCACCAGTGAAGTGATAAATACACAAAAAATATCTGTTAAACGTAAACCAGCCCCCAAGAGCAAGTCATCCATTTAAACCATATACATGGCAACCATAACAACGGCATCTTAATGATGCCGTTTTACTTGGTAACGATGGATAGCAGAAAACGCTTTCGCCCTGCTTTCACGGTATATTACCGTTTATATTAAAAACGAATTTCTCCACCAAACAGGAAACTTCTGCCTCTAGCCGTTTGTTTATTTTGTCCCTGTTCATCCATAATTGGCGCTGAATTACTTCTATCAAGTGCATTTGAATAATTTTTATTCATGAGATTATGTACCGCAAATTTTAATGACACATTTTTATTCATTTGATAGTTAGCGTACGCGTTGATCACGGTAGGGATTTTTTCTTGTTCGACCATGGGAATAGTGCCTGTATCAAAATCAAACCCTTCAGCTGAAGCTTTACGACTTTTACCGGTAATTTGAATGATGGTGCCTAATTCGAGAGATCGGTCATCGAATAACCTCACACCAGCATCAATTGTTGCGTAGTATTTGGGAAGTTCTGATGCAGGACTTTGCCCAAAATCCCCCATCGCAAGAGAAGTGGGTTGTGAGGTACGCTCATTGCTATAAGAAAGTGTGGTATAAAATACATCAACATCATAGTTTACTTGTAGTTCATAGCCTCTCATCGTGACAGGATCAAGGCTATTTGTGTATAAATAGATATTTCCATCGTATTCCATGCCACTGTAGTCATCGTCAGTAAAAGTGCCATCGATTTTACAGCGTTTACCCCCTTTACAAACATTATAAGAATCACTGGAAATATAGTTTTTAACTTTAGTATGATACCAAAGTGCTTTTAAGCGAAAGCTGTCTCCGGCAACAATTAAATCAGGGCGATAACTATTAAAACCTATTTGGAAAGTATCCGCTTTCTCACTTCTTAAAAAGGGGTTCATCGATGCCCCACCTTCATTAGCAAAGAAAATTTCCTGTGGGTTCGGCGCCCTTGTCGTATGGGCATAACTGATAAATGGTTCAAATTCAGGGATAATTTGTGCAGAAAAGAGTGCTCCCGGCTCCCATGCTTTTTCGTGGCGATTAACATTCATCGCACCTTCAGGGAAACACGCTGCTTTGGGATCACAAGCGGGTTTATATCCTTTAATATGATAATCCGTATAGTTTAAATTTAATGCGAGGGTATAAATATCGTATTCAAATTTTATTTGTGAAAAAAGACTGCTGATGTCGTTTTTTCCTTGCGGAGCAAATACATTGTATTCAATCATATTTTGTGATTGCCATGGATCGCTCGAAGGAGCTGTCACTTCTCGATTATAATCAATCGACATCAGTTTAGTGCCTAATGTTAGTGCCATATCCAGCTCATGATAATTAAATCGACTGGTATTTTTAGCGACAAGTGCATTGGAAATATTTTTCGCATGCCCATTGCGTAATGACATTAAAGAGTCACCGGCAAATTTTTGTGAAGCTTGGCTTCTGCTCAATAATATTTCACTATCAAAAAGATCGTTTAGCGGGGTATAACGATATTTAGCATAATAATCTTGGCTCTCTATGGTTCTTCGATTAAATTTATTATTATAAAACCGACCACTTAATTCTATTTCATGAGAATCATTGGGTTTAAACGATATTTTTGCTAATTCAGAATGTGGCTTTTGGTTAAAGTCTTTAGTGGTTGCAAACTCATGACTATTAAAACCCGCCCCATTTTTATAAGAAGATTCAATATTATGTCCACTTATGGCAAACATAGCGCCAATATAACCATCATGATTAAGTATCGGCTGTTTTCCTGCAATCGCAACCATACCGTTATAACCTAATCCATTAGTCCCTCGAGCCGCTTTACTTCTTATTCCCCAACGATGATTAGAAAATAAAACATCATCAATACCTATTGTTTTAAAATTAGCACTCCCCGCTAATGCATTAATACTATTTTCACCATCTTGTTGACCACGAGAAATATCAATTTGCACAATAAAGTTAGGATCGATCATGCTATTAAACTGGTTGTATGGTTGTCCACCATGCGCATATTGGCTAGGTGACGTGCTATACATCGTTTGTGTCACCCCATCAATCATCATATTGACTCGACCAAAACCACTTAATCCCCGGATATTAACCCCAACCCCCGGCTGACTGGCATCCATTTGGGTGTAAGTTCCCGGTGTAGATCGTAATGCTTGTTCTACCGAGCTAAGATTATTGATTTCACCAATAGCGCTATAAGCCCCCGGCTTAGCTAACGCTTTTTGCTCTGGTGTTTGTTTTTGTGCCGATGAGACTTTTAAACTACTAAATTGAACTGTTTTTTCCGTTTCAGCCGCAAATACCAGAGAATGAATACCAGAAAATAAAATACAAGAGCCAAGTATGTTCCTTGTTAATTGAGTTTTCATAATAAACCTATTCTTTGTTTTATTTAAATAGGCTCACTTTGCTTTCTATAAGCTAAAAGTTATTTAATTTAATAAATAACGATATTGTTATTATTGTTTTATAAGATAAGAATCAATAGCATTAACCCTGTCTCTCATTAAAGAGAGACAGGCTAATCATTAAAAATTTAAAAGGCTTGATTTAATTACTTGATATTTTGTGTCTTAAAATAAATATCAGGCTGCTCTAACATTAAAATAAAGGCATATTCTCTCGCAGTATCACGTAGACGATTAAAACGACCGGATTTACCTCCATGTCCTGCACTCATATCGGTTTCAAGCAGAAGTAAATTATTATCTGTTTTTAATTCACGTAATTTAGCCACCCATTTTGCCGGCTCCCAATATTGAACTTGAGAATCATGTAAACCTGTAGTGACCAATAAATGAGGATAGGCTTTAGCCTCAACATTATCGTAAGGACTATAAGATTTTAAGCGGAAATAAACGTCTTTATCTGCAGGATCACCCCACTCTTCATATTCACCTGTTGTTAATGGAATAGAAGCATCCAGCATGGTTGTCAAAACATCTACAAATGGTACCTGGGCCACAACACCACGGTAGAGTTCAGGTGCCATATTGATAACGGCTCCCATAAGTAATCCACCAGCACTACCGCCCATCGCGTAGACATGTTTGGGTGCACCATAACCTTGGTTAATAAGGTATTTTGTGGCGTCGATAAAGTCAGTAAAGGAGTTGACTTTATGCTCCATTTTCCCTTGGTTATACCAGCGTTTGCCTAATTCACCACCACCTCTAACATGGACAATGGCATATACAAAACCTCTATCTAATAAACTTAAACGGGCAGAGCTAAACGAGGGGTCGATACTGCTGCCGTAAGAGCCATAACCGTAAATTAAGATTGGATTTTCGCCTTTCTTAAATAAGTCTTTACGATAAACCAGCGATACAGGCACCTCTACACCATCTTGTGCTTTTACCCAGATACGTTCACTTTCATACAAATCATGCTTAAAGCCTTTCACTTCCTGCTGTTTAAGCAATTGTTTTTCTTTGGTTTGCATATTCCATTGATAGGTAGAAGAAGGCGTGGTCATTGAGGTATAACCAAAACGTAACTCTTCGCTATCAGCTTGTGGATTGACACTTAGCCATGCCATATAGACAGGATCATCAAAAATAATATTTGTTGATTGTCCTGTTTTCCAATCAATTTGGCGTAATGACACTAAACCTTGTTTGCGCTCTTCAAGCACTAACCAACGATTAAACAGTTCGAAGCTTTCCAAGTCTACTTCTGGCTGAGGAGCAATTACGGTTTGCCAAGGTGCATCGATAGAGGCCGTTTTATAAAGACCATATAGCTCACTTTCATGATTAGAGCGAATATAAAATTCACCTTTAAAATGATCGATATAATATTCTCGACCTTCTTGGCGAGGAGAAAAAACCACCATGGGTTTTTCTGGTGCATTGGCATCAATTAAACGATATTCAGAGGTTGTAGAGCTTGCAATAGTGACTAGAATATAATCTTCTGATTTGCTTTTCTCCATCCAGGTATAAAAACGATCATCAGTCTCTTCAAAGATTTTCACGTCTTGTTTTCTATCACTACCGTATTGATGGCGATAAATTTGGTATGGCAATAAAGTTTGCGGATCTTTATCTACATAGAACAGTGTTTGGCTATCATTTGCCCACACTAAATTTGCTGAAATATTGGTTAAAACATTCTCTTGCCATGTTTTATCTGTCAGATCTTTATAAGCAACTGTATAGTTGCGACGTCCTTCTTTATCTTCAGCAATAGCAATACGTTTGTTATCTGGACTAATGGCTAAATCACCTAATTGATAAAACTCATGTCCTTTAGCTCGTTCATTACCATCAACAAGAATTTCCCATTCTCCATCACTTCCTATTGGTTTACGTTGATAAATAGGAAAGTCTTTACCTTCTTGGTAAATGGTTTGGTAAGTATAGCCATTATAATCATAAGGCACTGAGGCATCATTTTGTGCCATACGCTCGACCATCTCATTATAGAGCGTATTTTCTAGTGTTTTGCCCGCTGCCATTACTGACTCAGTATAAGCATTTTCAGCCTTAAGATAGTCAATAACTTGTTTATCTTTGCGTGCATCATCCCTAAGCCAATAATAATTATCAGTACGAGAGTCACCATGTTCTGTCATCACATGGGGGATTTTATTCGCTTTCGGTGGCATCATAATAACGTCCTTCTCTGTTTGAGCCATTGTCGGTGTTGCGGTGATCAAGATTGCCATCATGGCACCTGTTAATCCCTGCGTCACCGTTTTTCTTGTCGCGGATAACATGTTTAATTCCTTGTTATGTTAGGATTATAAAGTCAATGTGGAAAATTCAATTGCCATTTCAATTGTTATTTGACCATTAAAAAGCAGTTCTTCTGGGGGCTTTGGTAATGGCTGAGCACGCTTAATAACACTTTGTGCCTCTTTATCTAGTGAGCGCACACCACTGCTATTAATCAATTCGCAGGCTATGACATAACCTTGTCCATCAACAATAAAACGCACTTTAGGTGCTCCCGTACGCCCTTTTCTTTTCGCTTCTTCAGGATAAGCTTTATAACGATTTAAATGACCTTTGGCTTTAGCTTGCCATAATGCCAAGGCATCTGCTTCTTTATTTGCATCACTATCATAATTTGCAGAAACATCGTTAGCCTGTTGTTTCGCAACAGAATGACTTGTTGAGGGCGCGGATAGGCTCGATACATTTTCACTGACAATAGGTGAAGGTTTGGTTGGTGCAATTGAAGGGGCAACCTTAACTGAGGTCTGGTTTTGTAGCACTTTTTTCGGCTTTTCAAGCAAAATATCTGCATTTTCATTAATAATAAGATTGGGTTGTTTCTCCGCAATCTCTTGCTGCTGTTTTTTTTGGCTGGCGACAGCCATTTGCTGATCAACACCGACAATCTGTTTTTCTTTATTCACCGCTTGGACGTTTTCACTTAAGCTAAGCATAACAGCCGGTGCAGGTTGATGGATTATCACTGGGCGTTGTTGCGTGATATAGAAATAACTAATGACTAAAGTAAAATGAAATACTATTGATAAAATAAAGCCTGAATATCGACAAGGCTGTAATTGCGCCATTTGGTTAACGGAAGAGGAGATCAACATATGCGTATTATCAATAATCAAGGATGGGCTGCAGGAGTTATCCACAAATAATCGGCATGTTCAGAGGTAATATCGCTACCTTCTTCTGCCATAATAAGTACCGTGACTGTTTCATTAGGGGCTAAATCCTTAATATGTAAAGGTACACCCATTAATTTAGTGGCATGAAATGAGCCGGCAATCAACAGTGCGGGCATAGGGGCATTTAATAAACTTTTTGCCATTGCACGATCACGCAGTTGTTGGATCACGGTCATTTTTTCAATTTGTGTTTTATCAAGTGCACCACCATGAGAAAGCTCAATAGTTTTACTAATAAGCTGACGAACAGCAGGTTGCGTTGAATATTCACCTTCAATATTAGGTGGATTTTTATATGCATTTGTAATATCACTGCGATCGATATTAGCAGCTAACAATGGATAATCTGCTTGTAGCCCTTCTTTAATCAGATTGCCATACCCTTTCCAAGACCAGCCTTTATTCCAATTGAGTACAGACATTAAACGTTCATCACGTAAATATTGTGAGCTAGAGTAACGTTTTTTCGTATTATCAACTAAATTTTGCTGATCTGGCGTCAACATCTCTAATAAAACCGCACCTTGAGGACGTTTATTGGGAAGTTGTGTCATTAACCAATACTCAATCTCATGGTGATATTGATTGTCATGTTTTTCGCCAACAATCACCCGCGATTGGCTGGCTAATTGAGTTAATAGCGCATTAGCTGTGATTGTCTTTCCTGTACGCGTATCAATAATATTGGCTGATGTAATAATAGCGGGAGTTGTGCTAGGTACGGTGTTTTTTTCTACTGTACTACATGCGCAGACAGTAATAAGTGAAACTAATAACAGGAACCATTTAGATATTGAAAAAAACATATTAACCTTATAGTTATATTTACTTATTTTTAATATAGGCTTAGATTAATATTAATAATAATAATTATCAATATCATTGTTATAATTATTTGTATTTAATGTTGACAGATTGATACCGTAAAATAAAAACGCCTTTTATTAAAAAAGGCGCTTTGCTTAAAGTGGTTATTTTAATCAGTTTAGCGATTAGCGTTGAGATTGTGTTTGTGCTTCAACCACAGCTAATGCCACCATATTAACAATGCGACGAACAGATGCAATTGGCGTTAAAATATGGGCAGGCTTAGCAACTCCCATTAACACTGGACCTACCGTTACCCCATCGGAGCTAGTGACACGTAATAAGTTATAGCTAATGCGCGCCGCTTCCATTGTTGGCATCACTAACAGATTAGCTGAACCTTTTAGTGGGCTGTCTGGCATAATATCGCGACGAATTGACTCAACTAAAGCAGCATCAGCATGCATTTCACCATCAATTTCTAATTCTGGTGCGCGTTGTTTAATAAGCTCTAACGCTTTTCTTAATTTTATGGATGATGGGCTGTCAAAAGAGCCAAAACTTGAGCGGGATACTAATGCTGCTTTTGGCTCAATACCAAAGCGACGAATAGTATCTGCCGCCATTATAGTGATGTCAGCAAGTTGCTCAGCGGTAGGATCTTCATTTACATAGGTATCAGTAATAAAGGTGTTGCCACTAGGCAGTAATAGTGCATTCATCGCCCCTGCAGTATTAGATCCTTCACGTAAACCAAAAACATTTTTATATATTTCAAAATGTTCCGAATAACTTCCCACGGTTCCACAGATCAAGCCGTCTGCTTCTCCTCTACGTACCATAATTGCGCCAATTAGTGTTGGATTACCAATAACGGCTCGACGAGCTTGTTCTTGCGAAACACCACGACGTTTCATTATTTGATAATATTCTTGCCAATATTCTTTAAAACGCGGATCGTTTTCATTGTTTACAACTTCAAAATCTCTACCCGCTTGAATATGTAAGCCTAATTTCTGAATACGCATTTCAATCACACTAGGACGACCAATTAGGATCGGCTCAGCAAGTCCTAAAGTGACTAATTCTTGAGTCGCATGCAGAACGCGGTTATCTTCCCCTTCCGCCAATACAATGCGTTTTTTCTCTTTTTTCGCTTGAGCAAAGATAGGTTTCATAAATAAATTCGTTTTATAAACGAATTCATTGAGGTGTTCGATATAAGCGGCGAAATCTTCAATTGGACGGGTTGCCACACCTGAATCCATTGCAGCTTTTGCAACGGCAGGCGCAATTTTAACAATTAAACGTGGATCAAAAGGTTTTGGAATAATGTATTCTGGACCAAATGACAGTTCTTGATCGCCATATGCGCTAGCAACCTCTTCATTTTGTTCTGCCAGTGCCAATTCAGCAATTGCATGTACACAGGCAAGTTTCATCTCTTCATTGATAGCGGTTGCCCCCACATCCAGCGCACCACGGAAAATGAACGGGAAACAGAGAACATTATTGACCTGATTAGGAAAATCAGAGCGTCCGGTACAAATAATCGCATCTGATCGTACCGCTTTGACTAACGGTGGTAAAATTTCTGGCTCCGGATTTGCTAGCGCAAGGATCAGCGGGTCCCGTGCCATTTTTTTCACCATCTCTTGGGTCAGTACCCCCGGCCCTGAGCACCCTAAGAAAATATCGGCATCGTTGATCACATCATCAAGTGTGCGGCTGCCGTTATCTTTAATCGCATAAGCCGCTTTAGTTTCTGCCATATTGGCTTCACGGCCTTGATAAATAACCCCTTTTGAGTCACAAACAACAATATTTTCACGCTTTAGCCCTAAAGCGACAAGAAGGTTCATACACGCGATAGAAGCAGCACCGGCACCTGAAACCACTAAGCGAACTTTATCAATATTTTTACGAACAATACGTAACCCGTTGATAATAGCGGCCGTAGAAATAATTGCCGTACCATGCTGATCATCATGAAAGACAGGGATATTCATCCTCTCACGCAGTTTTTGTTCAATATAGAAGCATTCCGGTGCTTTAATATCTTCTAAATTGATCCCACCAAAAGTCGGTTCTAATGAAGCGATAATATCCACCAATTTATCAGGATCGGTTTCATTCACTTCAATATCAAATACATCAATGCCGGAGAATTTTTTAAATAATACGCCTTTACCTTCCATCACAGGTTTTCCTGCTAAGGCGCCAATATTACCAAGTCCTAAAACAGCCGTACCATTAGAGATAACGGCAACCAAGTTACCTTTCGCTGTAAAGCGATACGCAGCTAAAGGATTAGCCGCAATTTCAAGGCAAGGAGCCGCAACACCCGGTGAATAAGCTAATGCTAAGTCACGTTGTGTTATTAGTGGTTTAGTTGGTGTCACTGTGATTTTGCCAGGATTAGGGAATTCATGAAAATCCAATGCACTTTGTTGTAGTTTGTCTTCCATCTTCATATCCTTTGTATCAATAGGGTAAGGGCTTGGTTAGTATAATGGTAATAGCTCGTTAAATCATGATGGTATCGACACTTTTTTCAAATTAGTTCATCTCATTTATTATAAACTGTTCATACCTATTTATGGGTATATTATTAACCCAGTTTAATTTCATTATGGAAATAAACACGAACAGAAAAAATACAATCTTTGTTTATTATTTATCTATAACTAAATTAACTCTTAAAATAATTAAACTTTTTATATTGTTTTATAAATCAATAACTATTTTTACTTGTAGTTGCATTTTAATATAGTTAAAAATTAACTTAATACATTGTAATAAAAGGATTTATCTATCATTAGAACTTTTATTAGTCGTTTTGGTTATTTTCTTTTTTACCCGTAACAATAATTGGTGTAATATTGCCAACCGTCAATTTTATTTTCTTATTGTTTTAATAAGATATCTGATTCTAATTTTTATTCCTTATTTGGAATTTATTTTTTATTTTCTGCTGTTGAAAAGATTACGCATATTATTTTTTAGGGAGAGGGGTTATGCCTAGCTACTCAATTATGATAGTGGATGATCACCCTATCATGAGATATGGATTACGGCTATTGTTAGAGCAAGACAAGGAATTTATTGTAGTAAGCGAAAGTGGCAATGCTCAAGAAGCAATCACCACAGCAAAACAGTTAAATCCTGATCTTATTATGATGGATTTACACCTTCAAGGACGCTCTGGTATTGATATTATTCGTTCTCTGCGTCGCTGTGGTTTAACATCTTATGTATTGGTTTTATCAATTTCAGATTCTCGCAATGATGTGTATGCTGCATTAGATGCTGGTGCTAACGGTTATTTATTGAAAGAGTGTGAACTTGATATGTTGCTACTCAGTTTACGTAAAGCGGTGGTTGGGCGCCCCGTTTACAGTGAAAAAGTTTGGCAATATATCCAATTAAGACAAAACTATTCTGATCCGCTATCTGCATTAACAAAAAGAGAGCTTGATGTCCTTCAAGAAGTGGCGGTGGGAATGAAAAATAAACAGATTGCCGAAAATCTGTTTATCTCAGAAGAAACCGTCAAAGTACATATTCGTAATATCTTAAAGAAACTACAAGTGACATCACGTTTAGCGGCGAGCCTTATCTTAATTAAGCATCAGCACTAAACGAATTTACCCCGACATTAAGTCGGGGTAATTAAGTTCTTAAGGAAGCCATTCTCTCACTTTAGAAAATCACTCAATAGGGACAGGATAACTTAATACTTTGAAGTGATTATCGGGTAACTTTTCAATTTTTAACTGATAAAGCTCTCGGTTGATACCGTTAATCACTATATCCAGTTCACTAAATGCTGACTGTACATCACTATTTCTAGCCCAAGCAGGAATATCTTTGACACCATAATAAAAATAGATAGTACTTTTATCTGAATCGATAGGTTGTATCTCTTTTATTTGGCTAATAAAAAGGTGTCCATAACAAAAATCTTGATATGGTTGCCAAGCTTTTCGTCCCTTCTCGCTTAGAGAGAACACCCACTCGTCACCATCGACAGTTTGTTCAATTAAACCAGCATCCATTAATGCATTCATTCGCTCTAAAACCCATGGAGCATCATTTTCATTACTGTAAACGGGCCATTTCCCTTCGCCTAAACACAATAAATAATCACTGTTAAAAAATGCCTGTAGGGCTGTTTTATACTCATCAACCTTTTTGCTGTCTTCATCTTCATTAGCCCAGCTAAAAGTAGAGAGTAAAAGCAATATAAGACTCAGTGAAATACTTTTCATATTTTCTTTTACCAACGGAAATCTTTATTTCTATTACTCTACGTTACACAATTCGTTACACTTAGGTGACAGGTTAATATCCAATATATTTTATAATGTAAATAGGATTTTTCACTACAACAAAACCTGCTACTTTGGATCTGTATAACACTTATACGTATTGATACCAATATTACGTATTGTCATATAAGGAAAATATCATGTCTACTACTAACCTGACATACACGATGTACGGCATAAAAAATTGCGATACAATCAAAAAAGCACGTAAATGGCTAGATGATAATCATATTCCTTATGTTTTTCATGATTACCGTAAAGACGGTTTGAAGGAAGCATTATTACTCACCTTTACAGAAAATTTAGATTGGCAGACATTGGTGAACAAAAGAGGAACAACTTGGCGTCAATTATCTGATGAAGAAAAAAATGCTATCACTGATGTGAATGCAGCCATTGCACTTATGCTTGATAAACCTGCCATTATTAAACGTCCAATTTTAGTCTCTTCTGATAATCGTTTTATGGTAGGTTTTAATGCTAATGATTACCTGACTTTTACAGGAGCCTAATTTTTATGTCCTGCCCTGTTATTGAACTTGCACAACAACTTATTTCTCGACCTTCCGTAAGCCCAGATGACCAAGGTTGTCAGCAACTGATCATCGAAAGATTAGCACCTTTGGGCTTTACCATTGAAAAAATGCCTTTTGGTCAGACCGAAAATCTTTGGGCATGTCGTGGTGGTGAGGGAGAAACCCTCGCATTTGCAGGACATACCGATGTTGTTCCTCCCGGCGCTAATGCATTATGGGATCACCCGCCTTTTGAGCCGTCTATTCGTGATGGAATGTTATATGGCCGAGGTGCCGCCGATATGAAAGGCTCTCTCGCAGCCATGGTTGTCGCGGCTGAACGATTTGTGCATGCTTATCCACAACATCGTGGACGTCTTGCTTTTTTAATTACCTCTGATGAAGAAGCCGATGCTCATGATGGTACCGTTAAAGTGGTCGAGTCATTAATATCTCGAGGAGAGCGACTTGATTATTGCTTAGTGGGTGAACCATCAAGTCAGCATCAACTCGGCGATATGATAAAAAATGGCCGACGGGGTTCAATAACAGCAAATGTCACTATTTATGGGACGCAGGGCCACGTTGCTTACCCTCACCTTGCACAGAACCCTATTCATATGGCTTCACCTTTTATTCACGAGTTAGTGAATACAGTATGGGATAATGGCAATGAGTATTTTCCCGCCACTACCATGCAAATTGCCAATATTAATAGTGGAACTGGCAGTAATAATGTGATCCCAGGTGAGTTATTTATACAGTTTAACTTTCGTTTTAGCACCGCTATTACAGATGAAGAAATTCGTCAACGTACTGAAGCATTATTACAAAAATATCAGCTGCGTTATCACATTTCTTGGTCTTTATCTGGGCAACCTTTTATCACTGGTGAAGGAAAATTACTGGATGCGGTACGTTATTCAGTAAAACACTACACCAATATAGAGCCAACGCTTTCAACTAGCGGAGGCACCTCCGATGGACGATTTATCGCCCAAATGGGTGCACAAGTTGTTGAATTAGGGCCTATTAATGCCACCATTCATAAAGTAAATGAGTGTGTCAGTGCTGCTGATTTACAACAACTTAGTCGCATCTATCAGCGGATCATGGAGCAGATTATTTTATGATAACCCCTTTAATGTTAACGGGTCGTTCTACGGATCATTTAGTGACTTTATCAGAGCGACATCATTTACAGTTTAATGCGACAAAAGCCTTTTTAGCGTTACAACAACAAGCGGCCAAAGCGGGATTTAAATTAATGCCTGCCAGTTCATTTAGAAGTTTTGAACGTCAATTAGCGATATGGAATGGCAAATTTGAAGGCACTCGCCCTGTATTAGATGCTGAAAGTCAACCTATTGATATTCAGACATTATCAGAAGGCCAACGCTGTGAGGCGATTTTAAAATGGTCTGCATTACCCGGAGCAAGTCGCCATCATTGGGGCACCGAAATTGATTTTTACGATCCTTTCCGTTTACCTAATGGGCAATCATTGCAATTAGAACCTTGGGAGTATGAACAAGGGGGCTATTTTGCACAACTTAATGACTGGCTGACTGAAAATATGTCAGCTTACGATTTTTATCGCCCTTTTACCGATAAAGAGAGTTATATTGCCTATGAGCCTTGGCATATCAGTTATTTGCCTCTCTCTTATGAAGCTTCGCAGGCCTATACTATCGATATCCTTCGCGCTGTTTTAGAAGAAGAGCCGATTTTAGGTAAACAATGGCTATTAGATAACTTAGAAATGGTTTATCAACGCTATATTGTGCTACCAGAATAATTAGATTTTATCCAAAGCACCGTAAAACCCCGTCCTTCAGGTCGGGGATATAAGGCGCGGTTTTTTAACTAACTCGGTGTTTCCTGTTGCTCAATGTACTGGCGGATAATAGATATTGCTGCGCCACCACAACTCCCCGCGAAATAACTCGGCGACCAAAGAACCCCCTTGTAGTAATCACGTTGGGCAATATCAGGACGATCACGTCGAAGTAATCGACTCGACACCCCTTTAAGGCTGTTAACCAGATTAGATATCGCCAGTTTTGGCGGGTAATTAATCAGTAAATGAACGAGATCCCGTTCCCCATCCATTTCAACCAGCTCAACATCAAAATCAGCACAAACACTGGCAAAGTAGCCTCGCAATTTTTCAATTGCATCCTGATCAAATATTTTTCGCC